>JBATOB010000425.1:0-11868 GCA_049290655.1 Chromatiaceae bacterium
GGATGCTGTCGTCAAGCCTACAGGGATGTATTCACGGCGTCCCCCGCCCATCGTTACCCGGTACCCGGCACCCCTGGGTGTGAACCACAAGCGGAGGCCCCATTTCGGGATCTGACCATGACATTGCATAGCCTGAAAACAACTGATTTGAGCGACGAATGGGGGGATAAGGCCCAGATCTGCGCCCCCCTGTTCCGCGACTATGGCGGACGGACCAAATTCCACGGCCCCATCGCCACGGTGCGCTGCCCGGACGACAATTCCAAGGTACGGGAACTGCTGGGCGAACCCGGCCAGGGTCGGGTGCTGGTCATCGAGGCCGATGCCTCGCCGCGCTGCGCCATGCTCGGCGACCTGCTGGCCCAACAGGCGGTGGACAACGGCTGGGCCGGGGTGCTGGTGCATGGTTACATCCGCGACAGCGCCGATATGGTCCATATGCCCTTGGGCGTCAAGGCGCTGGGCACGTTCCCCCGCAAAAGCGACAAGCGCGGTCTGGGCGAGACCCAGGTGACCCTTAGCTTTGCCGGAGTGGAATTCCGGCCGGGTGATATGCTTTACGCCGACGCGGATGGGGTGCTGGTCATTGCCGATGCCAGGACGCCTCCCTAAGAAGGCAGAGGCCCGGGGGAAAGGGACTGGGGGGAGCAGCGGCCAGGGTAGGGCCGCTCCCGGCTGCGCCATCCCCGGGAGAGACGTTCCACCTCACTGTGTCGAAAGTCTTGAGATAATCGGGAGCAAAGAAAGGGGCCCTCGTTGAGGAAATCGAAACCAAAAAGACAGCCGAGTGCCTCCCCGAGTAAGCCGTGCCTCGGCCTGAAGAGGCGGCATGGCCCAGCCCGGCGACCCCTCTTTCCTCGCGCCGCCGATATAAGGAGCCGCGAGCGGCCACCCTCCCCCACCTCGCCGGCAAGCCAAACCACGGAGTTCGCCATGCACATCTGGGTCGATGCCGACGCCTGCCCGGGGGTTATCAAGGAGATTCTGTACCGCGCCGCCCTGCGCGTCGGAATTCCCCTCACCCTGGTAGCGAACCAGCCCTTGCAAACGCCGCCCTCCCCCTTGATTCGCCGGGTCCAGGTTGGGCAAGGATTTGATGTCGCGGACAACCATATCGCCGAGCATCTGGAGCCGGGAGACCTGGTCATTACTGGCGATATCCCCCTGGCCGCCCAGGTCATCGCGCGGGGTGGGAATGCCATCAATCCCCGGGGCGAGCGCTACACCCCCGAGAATATCCGGGAGCGGCTGGCGATGCGTGACTTCCTGGAGGAGTTGCGCGGCACCGGGGTGAACACCGGCGGGCCGCCACCCCTGGGTTTGACCGAGCGCCAGGCCTTCGCCAACGCCCTTGACCGGCTACTGGCCCAAAGGCAGATCTGAATATGATTTCTGATTTTTGACCGGGATCCGCCATGTTCGCCAATCTCTTCACCGCCAAGCCACCGTTGGACGAGCCTTCGGTCACCTGGATCTTTGCCGTCTTCGGCTGGGCCTTGCGGTGGTTCGACGCCAAATACTTCCGCGACCAGACCCTCCTGATTGCCCCGACCAACGATTACTTCCCCGGCCGGGCCGACAGCGTCCAGGGCATGGCGGAGATCATCTTTGACGCCACGGCTGGCTATGCCGGCATGGGACATTGGCCCCTGCGGCTGATGCCGCCCGAGGCCGGGCTCCCCATCGCGCCGCCCCGGCTCGCCCTGCCCCAACCCCTGCGCGGGGCGCCCGGGGAGTCAGCCGGTCCTGGGACTCAGGTCGGGACTCGGACCCCGGATATGATCCCCATTGCCTACGACCCGATCCTGGTCAACAACCCAGAGGCCTTGATCGCGGGCCTGGCCCAGAACCTGGCCCATCATCTGGGGGCCGCCGCGGGCGAGCCGCCACCGGGGGGCCTGCAAAACTGGCCCCAGGCCACGGAGATCATGGGTGTCTTTCTGGGTTTTGGCGTCCTGTTCGCCAACACGGCCTTCCAGTTCCAGACCAAAAGCTGTGGGAGTTGCAGTGGCCCCAGCCCCCAGCGCCAGGCCTTCCTATCCCAATTTGACATCACCTATGCCCTCGCGCTCTTTTGCGTACTGAAGGGGATACCCCAGGGCGAGGCATTGCGCCATCTCAAAACCTCCCTGCGGTCCCACTACAAGCGTTGCCTGGCCGACCTCGGCCGGCGCGAGGCGGCCCTTGCCGAATTGCGGGCCCTGCTCGCCTAACCTAAGCCCTGGATTTACCATGCCGCCCCTGGATCTCTTGCTGCCCATTCTGGGCATCGCCTTCCTGGCGGGCCTAATCCAGGGACTGTCGGGGTTTGGGTCGGGGCTGGTGGCGGCCCCTCTGCTGGCCCTGCTGTTGCCGCTGGAGACGGCGGTGCCTCTGATGACCCTCCTCAGCCCTCTGATCTCCCTCCAGAATCTGCTCCATCTACGCCAGGCCATCCGCTTCGACCGGGTAGCCATGCTGCTGATGGGTTATGTCGTAGGGACACCCTTGGGTCTCTTTCTGCTCACCCGCGCCCCCGCGACCCTGATGCTTGGCACCTTGGGGGTCTTTCTGACGGGCTATGCCCTGGTCTCTCTCACGGGTCGTCAGCCCCGAGCGCACTGGCTGCGGGAGTGGCGATTTGGTCTGGGCCTGGTGTCCGGGGCTCTGGGCTCGGCCTACAGCACCAGTGGCCCCCCGGTCATCCTCCACGTGGCCGCCCATCCGGAGTGGGAACCCGACCAGCAGAAGGCCACCCTGGCCCTCTTTCTGGGTCTCTCCAACCTCATCACCCTGGCCGCCTTCGGCCTTGCCGATCTCTATACGGGCGAGATATTCGGTTGGTTCCTCTGGGGCTTCCCCCTGCTCGCCGTCGGGACCCAGGCCGGCATCCTGCTCTACCGGCGGATGGGCGCCCACGACTATCGCCGCCTGACCTTCGGTCTCATCCTGGTCATGGGAATCGTCTTGCTCTGGCGGGCGGTTTCCTTGAATCCTTGATGAGCTTTTCCAGTGGGGACTTAACTTTTATGCTTGTGATCATGGTAAAGCCAATCACGACGCCTATCCTTCCAAGGAAGGATGAATCCAAACCCGGTGCCTCGGGCTGATCCCTTGGCACGAGAACCGGTCCCCAGGAGTTAGGCAGGCAAGGTCCTGCCTGAGGAACATCACCCGCAAGAGGAGGCCAGCCATGATCCTTATCCGCGCCCTCGCCCTACCCTTGTTGACCCTGCTGCTGACCGGGTGCGTCTCCCTGGCCTCCGACCGCATGGCGGGACACCTCGGGACCGTCATGTTGGCTCAAGATGATCCCGAGACGGTGCGGGCAGCGGCCCCGGCCTTCCTGCTGCTGGTGGAATCCATGATCGCCGAGAGCCCGGAGGACCCACGGCTCCTCGCCACCGGAGCCGAATTGGCGGCCTCCTATGGCGCTCTGCTGGATGATCCCGATCGCCGGGCGCGGCTGGCGGATCGTGCCTATGACTACGCCAGGCGCGCCCTCTGCGCCGAACAGGCACCCATCTGCGCCGCCCTGGATGGCCCCTTCGAGAACTTCTCCGCGGCCGTGGCCAAGGTCGGTCCCTCGGGACTCGAGAACCTCTTTGTTTTCGGTACCGCCTGGGCAACCTGGATGGAGTTTCATGGCGGCGACATGGATGCCATTGCCAACCTGCCCAAGCTGGAATTTCTTTTCGCCCACATCCTGAGCCAGGACCCTGGCTTCCGCGCCGGCCGCGCCCACCTCTATGCCGGAGCCCTCGCCATCCTCCGCCCAACCGCCTTGGGTGGTCAGCCGGATAAGGCCCGGGGCCACTTCGAAGAGGCCCTGCGACTGTCGGATGGCAAGGACCTCATGGTCCAGGTCGAATACGCCCGCCGCTATGCGCGTCAAGTCCTGGACCAGCCCCTCCACGATCGGCTCCTGAACCAGGCTCTGACCACCGACCCCGTTGCACCGGGCCTGACACTGACCAATTTACTGGCCCAGGAGGAGGCCAAACGTCTGTTGGCGGAGGATTGGTTCGCGATGTAGGGCAAAGACTCACGGGTTGGCCGTAACTGGCCTAAACTTAAAGGGGTCCCACTAACCCCCGGGCCACAAAGTCCTGTCGATCCTGTCTCGATTGCTACCCATCAAGAGTCATGACATGAACATACGGCGTATCTTCCTCCTCGCCCTGGTCTCGCTATTCCTGATCCCAGTCCAGACCCTGCAGGCCGCCCAAGTGATCAAGATCGCCACCCTGTCCCCGGATGGCACCAGTTGGATGCGCGCCATGCGCGCCGCCGGCGACACGATCACAAAGCGCTCCCAGGGGCGCGTGGAACTGCGTTTCTATCCCGGCGGTGTCATGGGTAATGACCAAAGTGTCATGCGCAAGATCCGTGCCGGCCAGCTTCAGGGAGGGGCCGTGACCATCAGCGCCCTTTCTGGCGTGGATAAGGACATCGAAATCTATGGCCTGCCCTTTCTCTTCCACGATCTGCGGGAAGTGGATCAAGTGCGCGCCCGCATGGACGCCACCCTCCTGCAAGGCCTTGAGAAAAAGGGCTTCGTTGGCTTTGGCTTCGCCGAGGGCGGCTTTGCCTACTTCATGTCCAATCGGCCGCTCAAGACCATCAGCGACCTCAAGGACGGCAAGGTCTGGGCCCCGGAGGGCGACAAAATCAGCCTCACCGGCTTCGAGGCCGTAGGCGTATCACCCGTAACCCTACCCATCACCGACGTACTGGTGGCACTGCAAACGGGACTCATCGACACCGTCACCTCCCCTCCCGCCGGAGCCATTGCCCTCCAGTGGCATACCCGGGTCAAATACCTGACGGAGGTACCGCTTCTTTATACCTATGGCATCCTGGTCATCACCGATAAGGCCTTCAAGATGCTCTCCGGGCCGGATCAGGCCTTGGTGCGGGAGGTCCTGGGCGACACCTTCAAGGCGATCGATGCCCAGAACCGCCGCGACAATGAGGCCGCCCTCAGGGCCCTCAAGAATCAGGGCATTGAGTTCCTTCAGCCCCCGCCCAGGGACCTGGCAGGCTGGCGACAGAGTGTCGAGAGCGCCCAAAAGCGATTGGTGGCCCAGGGTTACTTCACCCGGGACCTGGTGGACAAGGTCAGGAAGATACTGGCCGAGCAACGGGCTGGCCGCTGAGGACCGCAGGTCGGGCCACACCGCGCGCCCTCCCCGCCGAGACTCAGCATGGCCGTATTCGAAAACTACGCCCAATTCAGCACTAAGAAGGTGGCCCGGACCCTGGAACTGGCGGTAACGGAACTCGTTGCCTTGCGCCAAAACACCCTGACGCCGGATTTCATCCTCCTGGCCCTGCTCGGCCAGCCGGACGCGGAGCCCCTGCACATCCTGGAACGCCTCCTACCCAATGTAGCGGAGACGGCCCTCAAGCTGCGCTCGACCATCCAGGCCCACTATCAGGTCGCCGTACCGCGTCAGGGCAACCAGATCCTGGTTACCGAGGAAATCAATGAGATGTTCCGCCTCGCCCATGAGGAGGCCCGGCAACTTGGCGATGGCTTTATCGCCACCGGCGCCCTCTTCCTGGCCCTCTTCGACCCCCTGTGCGGCGGCGTCGCCGAGCGCCTGCGGGAAGCGGGCATCAATCGCGACCAGGCCCGGGAGGCATTGAAGGAGTTGCGCCACGGCCGCGCCATCAATAGCGAGGAGGCCGAGAGCGAGCCCGACCCCCTGGATCGCTACACCCGCGACCTGACCGAGCTGGCCCGCCAGCACGCCCTGGACCCGGTCATCGGCCGCGAGGAAGAGATCGCCCAGGTCATCCAGACCCTTTCCCGGCGCAAGAAGAACAACCCAGCCCTGATCGGCGAGGCCGGGGTCGGCAAGACGGTCATCGTCGAGGGCCTGGCGCAGCGCATCGCCAATGCCGAGGTTCCCGACACTCTCATCAACAAGCGCCTGCTGGCCCTGGACATGGGCGACATCATCGCCGGGGCCAAGCTGCGCGGCGAGTTCGAGGAGCGACTCAAATCGGTGCGGGACGCCGTCATCGCCGCCAAGGGCAGCGTCATCCTCTTCATCGACGAACTCCACACCGTAGTCGGGGCTGGCGGCGGCGCGGGCTCCGGCAGCCTGGACGCCCCCAGCCTGCTCAAGACCGCCCTGGCCCAAGGCAGCCTCCAGGTCATCGGCGCCGATACCCTGGAGGAGTACCACCGCTTCGTCGAGTCCGACAAGGCCCTGGAGCGGCGCTTTCACCCCATCCTGGTGCGGGAGCCCAGCGCCGCCGACACCCTGCGGATCCTCCAGGGTCTGGCCCCCCGTTACGAGCGGCACCACCAGATCCACTACGCCGCCGACGCCCTGGAGGCCGCCGCCCAACTCGCCGAGCGCTACATCAGCGACCGCCGTCTGCCGGATAAGGCCATCGACCTCCTGGACGAGGCCGGGGCCCATAAGCACCTGCGGCTCATCTCGGTCCCCGCCCCCATCCGCGAGCGGGAACGGGAGCGTCAGCGCCTGCTGCATGAGAAGACCCAGGCCTTCAACGCCCAGGAATTCGAGCGCGCGGCCCGCCAGCAGATGGAGATTCTGGCGCTGGAGGAAAAGCTGGCCAGCGACCGCCAGGAGTGGGAAAAGGAGCGCGCCAGCGAGGATCTGGACGTGCGGGCCGAGGACATCGCCCGGGTAGTCTCCCGCTGGACCGGTATCCCGGTGGCGCGCATGGTGGAGGCGGAGGCCGACAAGCTGGCGCGCATGGAGGAGGAGTTGCACCGGCGCATCGTCGGCCAGGACGACGCCGTGCATGCCGTCGCCGATGCCATCCGCCGCAACCGCGCGGGCATCGGCTCCACCCGCCGGCCCATTGGCTCCTTCCTCTTCCTCGGCCCCACCGGCGTCGGCAAGACCGAGCTCGCCCGCGCCCTCGCCGCCTTCCTACTCGACGACGAGTCGCGGGTGGTGCGCCTGGATATGTCGGAGTACATGGAGCGCCACGAGGTCTCCAAGATGATCGGCGCCCCGCCGGGCTATATCGGTTACGGCGAGGGCGGCCAGCTCACCGAGCGGGTACGGCGCAACCCCTATACCGTGGTCCTGCTGGACGAAGTCGAGAAGGCGCACCCCGACGTCTTCAACATGCTGCTGCAGATCCTGGAGGACGGCCGCCTGACCGATGGCCAGGGCCGCGCCGTCTCCTTCCGCAACACCATCCTCATCGGTACCTCCAACCTGGGCACGGAGGCCCTGTCACCCGACAAGCGCCCCATCGGCTTCATCCAGTCCGCCACCCCGAGTTACCAGGAGGCCCGCGACCTGGTGCTGCACGAGGTCAAGCGCTTCTTCAAGCCCGAGTTTCTCAACCGCCTGGATGATGTCATCGTCTTCCACTACCTGGAACCCGCCGAGGTACGCCGCATCGCCAGTATCTTCGTCGCGGAACTCGTCCGCCGCCTCGCCGCCCGCCACATTAGGGTCGAAGTAGAGGAAGCCGTCCTCGACAAGCTCGCCGCCGACGGCTTTGACCCCGTCCATGGCGCTCGCCCCCTGCGTCGCGAGGTGGAGCGCCAGCTCGAAAACCCCCTAGCCATGATGATGGTCACCGGCCAATGCCCCCAAGGCGGCCGCGTCCAGGCGCGGCTGGAGGATGGGCAAATAATCCTGGGGGTCCTCACCGATCGCCAAGCCTAGCCCTACCTTATCCCCCTCTCTTACCCACTCGCAGGTGGCGCATCCGCTCCAGGGTCGGCCGCTCGACAATCCCCCTGTCGGTGACGATGGCATCCACCAGTTCCGCCGGAGTGACATCAAAGACGGGATTGCGGGCCCCGACACCTGCCGGGCCCAGGCGCTGGCCACCGCAGGCGAGGACCTCGTCCGGATCGCGTTCCTCGATGGGAATGGCGGCGCCGTTGGAAGTATCCCAGTCGATGGTCGAGGTCGGGGCGGCGACCATGAAGCCGATGCCGTGATAGCGGGCCAGGATGGCCAGGCCGTAGGTGCCGATCTTGTTGGCGACATCGCCGTTGGCGGCGATGCGGTCGGAGCCGACGATAACCCAGCCAATGCCGCCCCTGGCCATGAGGCTGGCCGCCGCGCCATCCGCCTGCAGGGTCACCGGGATGCCGTCCTGGGCCAGTTCCCAGGCGGTGAGGCGGGTCCCCTGTAACCAGGGGCGGGTCTCGTCGGCATAGACCCGGGTGATTTTGCCATCGGCAAAGCCCTGGCGGATGACCCCCAGGGCCGTGCCGTAGCCGCCGGTGGCCAGGGCCCCGGCGTTGCAGTGGGTGATGACGGCGGTGGGGCCTTGAATCAAGTCAGCGCCCAGTTCGCCCATGCGCCGGTTGGCGGCGATATCCTCGGTGTGAATGGCCAGGGCCTCCACCAGGAGCGCCGGCGCGGGATCACCCTCGCCAAGCCCTTCCAGACGGCGGGTCATACGGTCCAGGGCCCAGAAAAGGTTGACCGCGGTGGGACGGGAGGCCGCCAGTTCCCCGAGGTCCGCCTCGATCAGCGACCGCCAGGCCTTGTCATCCTGGGCGTAGCGATCCCGAGCCGCCAGGACGACCCCATAGGCGGCGGCGATGCCGATAGCCGGCGCCCCCCGCACCACCATGTCCCGGATGGCCCTGGCCGTGGCCCTGGCTGAGTTCAGTTCCAGAAACTCCGCCCGTCCTGGCAGCAGGCGTTGGTCGAGGAGGTATAGACGCCCCTCTCGCCAGACCAGGGCATGATCCGGGGTGGGCAGTAGCGGGCTTTGGGTTTCCATGAGCGCTCATCCTGTGGCAAATTGGCGCCTATTCTGAACCAGCCCCCGCCGGCTTTGAAGAGCTCCCCTGATCCCAAACCATCACGAGTCCGCCCATGACCGCCGATCTTGTTATCCATGCCCAATGGGTCCTGCCCGTGGACGCCCAGGACTCCGTCCTCGGCGACCATGCGGTCGTTATCGCTGGCGGTCGTATTCAGGCCCTGCTGCCGAGCACGGAGGCGCGACGGCGCTACCCAACCGCCCGGGAGCTGGCCCTGCCCGAGCACCTGCTGATTCCGGGCTTCGTCAATGCTCACACCCATGCCGCCATGACCCTGCTGCGGGGGCTGGCGGACGACCTGCCCCTCATGACCTGGCTACAAGATTACATCTGGCCGGCGGAGCAGCGCTGGGTGAGCCCGGAGATGATCCTGGCGGGCTCCCGGCTGGCGGCCCTGGAGATGCTCAAGAGCGGCACCGTCTGCTTCAACGATATGTACTATTTCCCGGAGGTCACCGCCCACGCCATGGCGGAGGCCGGGATGCGGGCCGTTGTCGGCATGATCCTGCTGGATTTTCCCACCGTTTACGCCGAGGGACCGGATCAGTACCTGCGTCAGGGTTTGGCCCTCCACGACCACTACCGGGGCCACCCCCTGATCCATACCGCCTTCGCGCCCCACGCGCCCTACACGGTCTCCGACGCCTCCCTGACACGGGTGCGCACCCTGGCGGACGAGCTGGAGGTGCCCATCCACATCCACCTGCACGAGACCGCCGACGAGATTGACCAGTCCCGGCGCGACCATGGCGCGCGACCCCTGCGGCGGCTGCAACGACTGGATCTGTTAGGTCCGAACCTGATGGCCGTGCACATGACCCAGGTCGAGGAAGAGGAGATCGAGCTCCTGGCGACAACGGGGACCCATGTCATCCATTGCCCCGCCTCCCAACTCAAGCTGGCCAGCGGTTTCAGCCCGGTGGCACGCCTCCGGGAGGCGGGCGTCAACGTCGCCCTGGGCACGGATGGCGCCGCCAGCAACAATCAACTCGACATGCTGGGCGAGATGCGCCTCGCCGCCCTCCTCGCCAAGGGCGTGGCGGGTTTCGCCGCCGCCCTCCCCGCCCCTCGGGCCCTGCGCATGGCCACCCTCGACGGGGCCCGCGCCCTGGGTCTGGAGGAGGAGACCGGGTCCCTGGAGATCGGCAAGTCCGCCGACCTGGTCGCCATCGACCTGGGCCATCCCAATACCCAGCCCATCCATAATCCCCTCTCGCAACTCGTCTATGCCGCCAATGGCTCCCAGGTCCGTCATGTGTGGGTCGCCGGCCGGCAACTCCTCCGCGACGGCCAGCCGACGACGCTGGACTCCCAGGAGATTCTCGACGAGGCCCGCGCCTGGCGGGCGCGTATCGCGAGCGGACATTGAATCCATGCCACCCCCTTTCCCCCTTTTCGAGGCCCTGATATGACTGAAGTTGACACCCTGATCCTGGGGGGGACGATCCTGTGCCTCGATGATCACATGACCCGGATCGATGATGGCGCCCTGGCGATCGCGGGTGACACCCTGGTCGCCCTGGGAACCCAAAACGAATTGCGGGGGCGATTCACCAGCCAGAACATCATCGACGGCACCAAGACCCTCATCATGCCCGGCCTGATCAACAGTCATACCCATGCGGCCATGACCTGCTTCCGGGGCATCGCCGATGACATGAATCTGATGGACTGGTTGAACCATTACATCTTCCCCGCCGAGGCCAGGAACGTGGACCCGGAACTGGCTTACTGGGGGAGCCTGCTTGCCTGCGCGGAGATGATCAAGTCGGGCACGACTAGCTTCTGCGACATGTATATTTTCGAGGATGAAACGGCGCGGGCCGCCCAAGAGGCCGGGATGCGCTGCCTGCTGGGGGAGGTGCTGTTCGATTTCCCCTCGCCCAATTACCAAACACCCCAGGCAGGGCTGGCCTATACGCGCAAGCTTCTGGAGCGCTGGGCCGGCGACCCCCTGATCCGCATCGCCGTGGAACCCCATGCCCTCTATACCTGCTCCCGGCCGCTGCTGGTCGAGGCCATGAAATTAGCGGATGAGTTCGAGGCCCCCCTCGCCCTGCATCTCCTCGAGAATGCCGCGGAACAGCGCCATCTCCAGGAACAGCTCGGACAAGGGGCCGTTCCCTATCTCCAGGAACTCGGTTGCCTCAACGAGCGCTTTATTGCCTTTCATGGCGTCTATCTGGATGAAGAGGATATGCGCACCTTCGGCGATCAGGGCTGCAAGGTTGTCTATAACCCCCAAAGCAATATGAAGCTGGCCTCGGGGTGCGCTCCCGTTTCCCGCATGCTGAAGGCGGGTATTCGTGTTGGATTGGGTACGGATGGCTGTGCCAGTAACAACAGCCTGGATATGTTTCGGGAGATGAATACCGCCGCCAAGCTCGAAAAGATCGTCAATGCCGATCCGACGCTCATGCCGGCGCCGACCGTCGTCGCCATGGCCACCCGCGAGGGCGCCCACGTGCTCGGCATGGATCAAGTTACGGGGTCACTAAAGCCAGGCATGAAGGCGGATCTCATCATGATTGATCTCCAGAGCCCGCATCTGACCCCCCTCTACAATCCCTATTCACACCTGGTTTACGCCGCGAACGGCGCGGACGTGAAATCCGTTTTCATTAACGGGAAGATGGTCATGAAAGATCGCCGTCTCCTCACCCTGAATGAAGAGGCGATCATGGCGAAGGTATGTCGGATCGCGGAGCGGATCCGTCACTCCCTGGACGCCCCCGCTTAACTGAACCGCCAAGGTTCCGACAGCCCTGACAAAGGACTCCAGGGCGCGGCGTATGCACCGCGCCGCAATAGCGCGCCGCTAAATCCGCCGGTCCGGTTCCCGTTAGGCCTTGGGTTTGCGCCCCAGGCCCGCGAACCAATACCAACCCAAGGCGACAATTTGCAGCGTCAGGACAACACCGAAGGCGGTACTGTAGCCAAGGGAGGCATAGCCCCCGGACGTGGCCGGCCAGAGTCCAATCACCGCGCCCAGGCCCCACTGCATGACGAAGGCGCCCACGAAGACCAGCAGGTTCAGGGCCGTGTTCACCCGTCCGGCCAATTCCCGCGGAAAGGTCTGGGACAGGACGGCATAGCTC
>JBATOB010000426.1:0-3691 GCA_049290655.1 Chromatiaceae bacterium
CCCAGGCACCAGCGGCGCAAGGGGGCGAAGGGTGGCAGGGGGTCGAGCCCCTGACCGGGCACCGCCGGCGTCACGCCGCATTGAGCGGCGGGTTTCAGCCGGGCCTGCTCCTGGTCCAGCTCGAGGATCAGGAGGCGCTCAAAGGTGACGTGGCGGCGCAGGCCCGCGGTAATCTCCTCGATCACCTCGTCCAGCCGCCCGTGACTGGCGGCCAGGCGCCAGAGCCCGAGCAGGGTCGTCGTTAGAGTTTCCATACTTCGGGAGTATAACGGAAATGCCTAAATATTTGCCGGAATTTCCGGCTTATTTAACGGATTAAGCAATTCCTAGAGTCCAGGCCCGGTGACCGCGGCTCAGCCGGGCTTTTCCATCCGGGTCAGGCCGGCGAGAATAAATAATAAGTTGCATTAAGACAGAGGGATGGATCTTTCGTCAGGGTTGACCCCATTCCATTGGCATATTTCTTGTCTAAGTCTTGGCAAGCCAACCCTCACAACCCGGAGCACCGCCATGATCCGCAACTCCCTCGCCACCCTTGAATCCTTTTACCAGTGGCATCGCGGCCGCCTGCTGATCCTGGCCAGTCTGACCGGCTTGATGATTATCGCCTTCGCCAGCCTCGGGGTCATGCAACACCTGGGCTGGGTGGCCACCCCGGAAGCCTCCTGGACGTCTTCCACCTTGCTGGTGATCTTTCTGGCGGCCATGGGCTGCGAGTACCTGGATTCCAGCCTGGGCATGGGCTATGGCACGACCCTGACGCCGCTCCTGATGCTAGCGGGATACGCCCCGCTCGAGATCGTTCCCGCCGTCCTCCTGTCGGAGTTGCTGACCGGCCTCGCCGCCGGGGCCATGCATCATCGCGACGGCAATATCGACCTGCGCACCAACCCCGCCGCTCGCCGCACCTTCGTCCTGCTGGGCCTCTTGAGCGCGGTGGGCGCCATCGTGGCGGTGATGCTAGCCGTCAAGATCTCGGCCCAATGGTTTTCGCTCCTGATCGCCATCATCGTGTTGACCATGGGTCTGGTGACGCTCCTCACCGCCCGCCGGCAGATCCGCTACAACAGGGTTGGCATCCTGACCATCGGTCTGGTCGCCGCCTTCAACAAGGGGCTCAGCGGCGGGGGCTATGGCCCCTTGGTGACCTCGGGACAAGTCGTTTCAGGCGTCCCGGCGCGCGAGGCGGTGGCCATCACCTCCATGGCGGAGTCCCTCACCTGCGCCGTTGGCCTGGGTGCCTACCTGTTCTTCCAGAGCGGGATCGACTGGTCCCTCACCTTGCCCCTGGTGGCGGGGGCCTTGCTGTCCGTGCCCCTGGCTACCGCGACCGTCAAGCATCTGCCGGAGACCGGGATCCGGCGCGGCGTGGGCATCTTCACCCTCATCCTGGGGGCCATCCTCCTGGCACGATTGATGGGATAAAGGAGCACTTGCTGGGATAAAGGAACACTTGGCGGGGATATCAGGCCGGGCCTGTCCGCCAAACCGCCTGACCGCCAAACCCGACATCGACCGGCCTCAGCCGGCCGGGGAGACCCCTAAGGCCAGGGTCGTCAGTCGATAGGCGCGCATCACCCCTACCAGCAGCCCCTCCAGAACCAGGGCGGACAGCATCAGGACCAGGCCGGCGGGGCGGGCCAGTTCCGGGATGAAGACGGCCCCCATCATCAAGAGCAGCGCCAGCAGGTGGAGCCCAAACTGGACACGGGCCCAGGGGATGGGGAGTAGGGTCCCCATGTGCGGTAAGCGCAGGTCAAAACGGCCCGAGGTGACTTGCCGGTGCTGGAGATGGAACCAGGCCAGGAAAGGCAGAATCTTGAACAACATGCCCGCGGGCAAGCCCAGACCCACGCCCACCAGGAGCAGGACGCCGATCAAGGTCGGCGGCGCTCCCAGTGCCCAGGCCAGGGCCGCCCCGCTCAGGGCGAGCATGGCGGACCACCAGTGGAGCAGGGTGGGATCCAGGCGGCGGCGTCCCCGTTTGATCAAAAGTCCCAGCGTCAGCAGGGCAAAGAGGACAAAACCCAGGGTCGTCGCGCCCAGGGCCAGCCGAGCCCCCAGGTCCCAGCCCAGGATCCCCGTCAGGCTGCCCAGGCCGATCCCGACCAGGAGCAGCGGCGCCAACCAGAATCTGGCGAACCGGGGATAGGGCGGGGTGACATAAAACAGGGGAATCACCTGGACAGCCACGCCCAAGATCAGCAGTCCCACCCATCCCAGCAGTCCCCAGGTGGCGTGGGCATCGAGCCAAGGGTTGAACGCCGCCAGCCGCACCCAGCCGAGCAGAGTGCCCGTCAGGACCAGGCCCAGGATCACCGTCATGACCAACCCCAGGGCGGCGGCGCGCAAGGCCAGGCGCGTCCCGGGGTCACCCCGCGACCGCGCCAGGGCCAGGGTGACGGGGATATAAAAGCCTAGTAAGGCCATGGCGCTAGCGCCGGCGCCCACCCCCAAGGCCAGGACGCCGCCACCCCAGAGGCCCCAGGCCAGGCTCAAGGCACCCAGGGCCAGGCCGGCCTGCGTCAAGGTACCCACCCAGCGGACCCCAGGCACGGGTGCCCCCACCACCACGGGCAGCATCTGCAGGAGGGCGCCGCACATCACCTGGCCGAGATAACCCAAGGTAATCAGGTGGACGGCAGCCAGGGCCGCGGGCACCCAGCGCGAGGCCAACAGGGCAGGGCCTTCCCAAACCAGGAGTAGGCCAGCGAGGATGGCAAAGAGGGGACCAGTGAGGAAGAAGCGGGCCGGGATATGGAAGGGCGGCGCCTGATCGAGGGCAAGACCGCGGGTATTGATCATTCGCCCGGGGGCCAGACCAGGATGCGGTAGCGACCCTCCTCCCCGGAGGTCTCCCAACGATGGCCCATGCCGCGCAACATATCGTAGAGGGGGAAGGGCACGCGCCGATGGATGATACTGAGACGATCACACGGCCCTAAATCGGCCAGGGCGTCCAGAATCCGCTCCAGGGGCTCCGGTGGCTCCAGTTGACTGACATCCAGGACCCTATCCATGATTCACAGGGGCCGGATTTGGTCCAGTAGCCCGTCGGCGCGCGAGGCCAGGCCCTGGTCGGCGAGGGGGTAGAGGATACCCTCCTCCTTGGCGTTGTGCTGCTGGATGAGGAAATGCAAGGTCTCGACCAAGCCCAGACAATCATCCGGGGCGCGCTTGCCGATGGCCCCTTCCAGATCGGCCAGCAGGGCACGCATCTGCTGGTGCTCCAGGGTCATGACCTGCACGGGGCCCCCGGCGCGGGGATCGACGGCTAGCAGTTCGGGAAAGAGCCGTTGCTCCTCCCGCGTGAAATGGTCCAACAGGGCGGCCGCCAGTCCCTGGCCGTCACTCACCGCCTGGTCCCAGTCCTTGACGGCTACCCGCTCCTCAAGGGTTGCAAGCAAGTGATCGCAATGACGATGATCGGCGGCCATGGTGGCGGAAATTGAGTTGGCCATCCCGGTATCCTCGGTTTGGAAAGGAAATACCAGTATCACCGAGACTCCCGGTGATCGCCTTGACTTTAGTCATATTGCGGCCTGTCGCCTCTTCCCGAACCCCAGAGGGCCTCCAGGTAGACAGAGACCATAAAAAATCCGGCCCCGAGAACCGGTGCCGGTTTTTTTCAAACCAAGGCGCCCGAGGCACCTTGGTCGCGGCCAAGCATTACATGTGGTCGGTCTTGGTC
>JBATOB010000427.1:0-1554 GCA_049290655.1 Chromatiaceae bacterium
GCTCTAACCTTGCCGCCCGGCGCCGCGGCTTTTCTGGAGATTAGTCCCCATGGCTATCAAAGCCGACCGCTGGATTCGCCGCATGGTCGCGGACATGGGCATGATCGAGCCCTTCGAGCCCGGTCAGGTGCGGGAATCCCCCGCCGGCGACCGTCTCATTTCCTACGGCACCTCCAGCTACGGCTACGATATCCGCTGCGCCGATGAATTCAAGATCTTCACCAATATCAACTCCGCGATCGTCGACCCCAAGAACTTCGACGCCAACAGCTTCGTGGATCTCAAATCCGACGTCTGCATGATCCCCCCTAACTCCTTCGCGCTGGCCCGCACCGTCGAGTATCTGCGCATCCCCCGCGACGTCCTGGTCATCTGCCTGGGCAAGAGCACCTACGCTCGCTGCGGGATTATCGTCAACGTCACTCCCCTGGAGCCCGAGTGGGAAGGGCACGTCACCCTGGAGTTCTCCAACACGACCCCGCTGCCGGCCAAGATCTACGCCAACGAAGGCGTGGCCCAACTCCTCTTTTTCGAATCGGACGAGGGCTGCGAGACCTCCTACCGCGATCGCGGCGGCAAGTACCAAGGCCAGCGGGGAGTTACCCTGCCAAGACCTTAGCCAAGCCTTAACCAAAGTTTCAAAAAGGCCACGGGTTAGCCTATAATTCGGCCTCTTTCGCGCCCTTAGCTCAGTCGGTAGAGCATCTGACTTTTAATCAGGTGGTCGTGGGTTCGAGCCCCGCAGGGCGCACCATAAAAACCAAGGCTTAGGCGTTACGCGTCTAGGCCTTTTGCTTTTGAGTCACCACGCGGCAGAATTTCGGCATGTTTGGGGCCGTCATGGGTCCTGGTCAGCCGCCCGCGCGGGTGGGCGGGGGCTCTAGGTCGGGTCGGTGGTCGCTTCAGCCGCCAAAATCGCCAATGCAGCTTCGTGGACGATGGCGCGGTCTCGTTCGTCGTCTTCCAGCAGGATGGGGAAACGCAGGCGGTCCAGCTTGGGTTTCGCCAGCCGTTTCGCCGCAAGCTCAAGCGGTGGGTCATCGCCTAACAATTGCTGAACGATCACGGTGGTGCTGGGCGCCTTGGCGCCGGGGCTGCCCAGTAAATAGCCGCTCAGCCATGCGCGGGCTCTGTCGTCGCCGGATTGCACATCCTTGATCGTCCGATCAACCACGCTCTTCCAGGTTTCCAGGCCGCAGGCTTCCATCAGGACCGCCAGATAACCGGCCTCGGTTGCCTGCGAGGGTCTTCCTTTGCCAAAGCAATTACCGGTCAAAAATCTGCCTTGTTCGTTGCGTTGTGGCTTCATGTGTCCTCGCCGTTGACTTGCCGTCTAAACGGGGCCGATCCAATGCCGGCAGCGGTGTTCAGCTAGGGGCCATAGGGTCGGGCTGCGCAGGCTTGCCGGGGCCGCGATGGTGCAGCGTCCGAAACCGGCCTCGGGGGTGCTCGGGTTGGGCTGGAAGTGCCGGCAGGTGGCGCAGGTGACGGGGGCTGGGGCCGCCACGCCAGCCGCAACCGCTACGCGCCAGTAGTCGTCCAGGGCCTCGGGGT
>JBATOB010000428.1:0-2703 GCA_049290655.1 Chromatiaceae bacterium
CCCCGGCGGTGGCCGTGGCGATGTAGGTGACGGGGCCGGCGCCCTCGCTCGCCAGGCGCTCCGCCAGCCGGCTCTTCCCGGAACGGACACCGCCCAGGATCAGGGCCCGGGAAAAGGGGGCCGGTCGCTGGTTAGCGCCTAAGGGGTCCAACGCCTCGTCCGGCCCCTGGCGCTTGATGCCGGCCTCCGCTAACGCCGCCGGGTAGTGTCTCGATGCGTAGGGTGCATCTTGCCTAACAGGCTGATAAAGAAGGCTTAGGCTAGCCGCCATCCTGCCGATTGAGGCACTACCAGCCGCCGGTGGGGCTGCGGCGTGGGTGGACAACCGGGACAGGTCCCCCTGGTCCTGATCCAGGCAGGGTACGATGGGGTTCTGGTTCCGTGGTAAGCGTTCAGACCCCCCGGCCGCATGGGTTGAGTTCGGTAGCTCAACCCATTGATTCTCTGGCTCCCTCCCCCCTTGCGGGGGAAGGTTGGGGAGAGGGGTCTGAAGGGTTAGATCCCGTGCCGTGCCCGGTCCTCGTGATAAGGGCTGTGACCCCTTAATGAGACTGTGCAGCCAGTGAGGATCAAGATACTGATCGAGGGTATCGGCCAGCCGGTCGAAGGCGGCCTCGCGCAGGGCCTCGTAGTCGATGTGCTCGACCTGGCGCAAGCCGGCCCAGGTCAGGAGGGCGGCGAGGGCGGCGCTGGATTCGAACAGGCCGTGCAGATAGATGCCGAGAATTTGATCGTCCTCCCGGATGGCCCCATCCGGTCCCTCGGTCAGGCGTACCGCTGGTCTGGCCAGGGCGGGGCCCCGGGTGACGCCGGCATGTATCTCGTAGCCGGCGACGGGGGCATCGGCTATTGCCAGCCGGCCCTGGACGTTGCGGAGCTGCTTTTCCTGTTCCAGGGTCGTTTCCAGGTCGAGGAGCCCCAGGCCGGGGCTGGTCCCCGGGGCCCCCTCCAGGCCGAGGGGGTCATGAATGCCCCGGCCCAGCATCTGGTAGCCGCCGCAGATGCCCATGACCTTGCCGCCATAGCGCAGGTGCCGCTGAATCGCCGCCTCCCAGCCCTCCTGGCGCAGCCAGGCGAGATCCCCCCGCACACTCTTGGAGCCGGGCAGGATGATGAGGTCGGCGGGCGGTATCTCCTGGCCGGGTCCGATGAAGTCCAGCCTGACCTGGGGGTGCAGGCAGAGGGGGTCGAAATCGGTGCGATTGCTGAGGCGGGGGAGGGCGGGGACCAGGATGCGCAGACAGGCCTGTGCGGGCTCCCCCGGCCGGCGCTGGCGGACGGGGGGCCGGGCCAGGCCATCCTCGGCCTCCAGATGGAGTCCCGGCAGAAAGGGCAGCACGCCCAGTATTGGCTTGCCGGTGCGCCGCTCCAGCCAGTCCAGGCCGGGTTGCAGGAGGGCGAGGTCGCCGCGAAAGCGGTTGATGACGAAACCCTGGACCCGGGCCCGTTCGCTGTCGCTCAGCAGTTCCAGGGTGCCGACGAGATGGGCGAAGACCCCGCCGCGGTCGATGTCGGCGATCAGGATCACCGGGCAATCCACGGCCTCGGCGAAGCCCATGTTGGCGATATCGTTGGCCCGCAGATTGATCTCGGCGGGGGAACCCGCTCCCTCCACCAGGATGACCTGATAGCGGTCGGCGAGGCGCTGGTAGGACTCCAGCACAGCGACGCGGGCCAGGCCCTTGTATTCCTGGTAGTCGCGGGCGTTCATGGTGGCGACCGCCCGCCCCTGGATGATGACCTGGGCGCCGATATCGGTGTTGGGCTTGAGCAGCACCGGGTTCATGTCGGTATGGGGCTCCAGCCCGCAGGCCCGCGCCTGGGCCGCCTGGGCACGGCCGATCTCGCCGCCATCGACGGTGACCGCGCTGTTCAGGGCCATGTTCTGGGGCTTGAAGGGGGCGACGCGGACCCCGCGCCGGACCAGCCAGCGGCCGAGGGCCGTCACCAGCAGGCTCTTGCCGGCATCAGAGGTCGTGCCCTGGACCATGAGGGTTCTGGTCTTCATGCGCGGACCCCGGCGCGGGGGGGGATCAAGTCGGGAAGTAAGATCACCATACTATGCCCAACGCACCTGAGTTTTCGGTTTCCCGGGCCGGGTGGTGTCTGGCGGGGGACGCCGTGAATACGTCCCTGTAGGCTTGGCGACAGCATCCCTGCTATCGACACCCCCGCCAGCCCCCACCCGGCCCTCCCGCGAAAGGCCGGCGAGGGACCAACGCTGGGTATGAATGACCAGTCAGAAAGAAGTACCTCGGGTCTGGCTAGCTTGTGACCCGCCTTGACCCATCGGCATCTGGGAGATGCGCAGGTTTTTTTCGAACCCATGCTCATGGCCCGGGCGGCCTTCACCGGACCCGCGGCCCCGGCCTGGTCTGGGAGTGGTCGCGACGGGCGCTTCATGGCTCAACCTCGGCGGGGTTGGCGGCCGGATGAGTCAGCACCATGGCTACCACCCGGGCCAAGGCGGCTGCCAGTCGCGCCCAGTCCGGCTCGGTGCCAGGCAGGCCCAGGCGCAGGCTGGTGGGGTTGTCAAAGAGGCGGGTCAGAATCCCCTGGCGCGCCAGGGCCTCGTGCAGGTCCCGGGCCTGGGGGGTGGGAACCCACTGGAAGAGGGCGCAGCCGCCCTGGGGTTCAAGCCCCTGGCGGCGGAGCAGGGCGCCGAGCCGCTCCCCGGCCGCGACCAGCCGGGGCCGCTCCCGC
>JBATOB010000429.1:0-2435 GCA_049290655.1 Chromatiaceae bacterium
GGTCGGGGCGGCGGTGGCGACCTTTTTCACCTTCCTGCCAAGTTTCTGGTTCATCATCGCCGGTGGCCCGCTGATCGAGGCGACGCGCGGCGAGCTCACGTTCACGGCCCCCCTGACCGCCATCACGGCGGCCGTCGTCGGGGTCATCCTGAATCTCGCCGCCTTCTTTGCCTGGCACACCTTCTGGCCGCAAGGCACCCCGGCCACACCCTTCGCCGGCCCTTTCGAGCCCCTGTTGGTCGTCATCGCCCTCGCCGCCTTCGTCGCGCTATGGAAATATCAGGTGGACATCATGCGGGTGATCGGTGTCTGCGCGCTGCTGGGGCTGGTCTATTCCTTCTTTATGTGAGGACCTCTCATGGATCGTACTATCAAACCCGCAACCCTGAAGGCCATCTTGGCCGATAAGCATCTTATCGACGTGCGACGCCAGGCCGATCTGGACGCCTCATCGGAGTCCATCCCAGGCGCGACCTGGCACGATCCCGAGCAACTGGGTGAATGGGCGAAGAACTTGCCGCGGGATAAACCTATTGTTCTCTATTGCGTGCGAGGCGGATCGGTTTCCAACGGCGTGGTCGATGCCTTGCACGCGGAAGGCTTGAATGCGTGCTTCATCGAGGGGGGCATCGAGGGCTGGAAGACGGCCGGTGGCGAGATGAAAGCAAAATGAAATGGATTACCCGTGAACGCCCGAAGATCGACCGTATTGCCTGCCCCTGGCTGGTAACGCGCTTCGTGGATGAAAGCCCGGAATTTCTCTACGTGCCGGGTGGCGACGTCCTGCGCGTCGCTCAGGAGGCGGGCGCCATTCCTTATGATGTTCCAGATGTGGAGCTTGGGCATCATGGCGACCGGTGCAGCTTTGACGCCTTCATCGGTAAATACCAACTGGATGATCCGGCGTTGGGCAAACTTGCCCTGATTGTTAGGGCCGCTGATTGCGCGGCGCCGGATTTAGCACGGGAAGCGGCCGGACTGCTGGCGATTTCCAAGGGGCTGTCGCTCAACTTTGTCGACGACCATGAGATGCTCGAGCACGGCATGGTGATGTACGACGCCCTCTATGCCTGGTGTGCGGAGATCCCAATCAAGAAGGGCCCCGGACTGTTCGGCTTGATGTAATGCTGCTCCCGGCCGGTGTCGCACCGGAAGCACGCCTTTTGCTCATCGGTCGCGCGCTCCGCGCCTTCACTGACGGCTTTGTCGCCATCCTGCTGCCAGCTTACCTGCTCGCGCTGGGTTTGGGCAAAGGGGAGGTCGGACTGATCAGCACGGCGACCTTGCTGGGGTCGGCACTGATGACGCTGGCCGTGGGTCAATGGGGGCACCGCTACCCACGGCGGCATCTCTTGCTCTTCGCGGCCTGGTTGATGTTTTTCACCGGCTTGCTGCTGGCCGGCTTTTCGAGCTTCTGGCCCCTGCTGCTGGTCGCCTTTGTCGGGACCATGAACCCCAGTTCGGGTGACGTCAGCGTCTTTTTGCCGCTGGAGCATGCCCGCCTGGCAGAGACCGCGCAAGGCGATACGCGAACTTCGCTCTTCGCCCGCTACACCTTTATCGGGGCGCTCGGCGCGGCTTTTGGTGCCCTTGCCACGATGATTCCCGACCTCCTGGTGCAAGCTGGATTGGCTAAACTGAATGGGCTGCGACTGATGTTCTTGCTGTATGGGGCAACCGGCATGGCGATCTTTTTGCTGTACCGCCGGCTACCGGAACAGCACGCGCCGGGACCATCGACGATCCCCAAACCCCTCGGACCGTCGCGCGGCACCGTTGTACGCCTCGCCGCCTTGTTCTCACTTGATGCGTTCGCCGGCGGTTTGGTCATCAATACGTTGCTGGCGCTCTGGTTGTTCGAACGCTTTGGTCTATCGCTTACCGCCGCCGGGAGTTTTTTCTTCTGGGCTGGCCTGCTGACGGCTGCCTCGCAATTGGCCGCCCCTTGGGTAGCCAGGCGCATCGGCCTGCTGAACACGATGGTTTTCACCCATATTCCCGCCAACATCAGCCTGATCCTCGCCGCCCTGGCGCCAAACCTTGAATGGGCACTGGCCTTGCTGTTGCTGCGCAGCCTGCTGTCGCAGATGGATGTACCGACGCGCAGCGCCTTCGTCATGGCCGTTGTCACGCCGGCGGAACGGACCGCCGCCGCCAGTTTCACGGCGGTGCCACGCAGTCTGGCCGCTGCCGCCAGCCCGGCCATTGGCGGCGCACTATTCGCCGCCGGCTGGCTGGCGGCTCCGCTGATCGCCTGCGGTGGGCTGAAAATCGTCTATGACTTGGCGATCTGGCACGCGTTCCGGGGACTCAAAGCCGACCATTGCCGGCCTCGGTGAGCAGGTCGGCGCTGCCCTGGAGGGCCTCACCCTAATAGTGTCGGACGCAGTCGTGGATGGTGTCTGCGGTGCTCATCATGATGCACGATTGGGGTC
>JBATOB010000430.1:0-3266 GCA_049290655.1 Chromatiaceae bacterium
CCAGCATCCCGGAGCACCGCACCGGGCGGCGCATCGCCGTGGTGGGGTCGGGCCCGGCGGGCCTGGCTTGCGCCCAGCAACTGGCGCGGGTCGGCCACAAGGTACACGTTTACGAGAAGGCCGACCGGATCGGTGGCCTGCTGCGCTACGGTATCCCGGACTTCAAGATGGAGAAGTTCCTGATTGACCGGCGCATCGCCCAGATGCATGCCGAGGGCGTGGCCTTCCATACCCAGACCCACGTCGGGGTGGATATGCCGGTGAGTCGGCTACTCGACGACTTCGATGCCCTGGTATTGGCGGGAGGGTCCGAGCATCCCCGTGACCTGCCCATCCCGGGCCGGGAACTGGGCGGGGTCCATTTCGCCCTGGATTTCCTGCAACCCCAGAATCACCGCGTCGCCGGCGACCGGATCAACGGCTTCACCGCCGAGGCGCGGCAGGTGGTGGTGATTGGCGGGGGCGACACGGGTTCCGACTGCATCGGTACCTCGAATCGCCAGGGTGCCCAGTCGGTTACCCAAATCGAAATTCTGCCCAAGCCCCCAGAGCGGGAGAACAAGGCCCTCACCTGGCCGGAATGGCCCAACCGCCTGCGCACCTCCTCCTCTCACGAGGAGGGTTGCGAGCGGATGTGGTCCATCGCCACCAAGTCCTTCCTCGACGATGGCCAGGGTCGGGTGCGGGCCGTGTCCTGCATGCGGGTCGAATGGACGCGGGATGGGGCGGGCGGCTGGCGCATGACCGAGGTCCCCGGTTCGGAGTTCGAGTTGCAGGCGGATCTGGTCTTGCTGGCCATGGGTTTCGTGCACCCGGTGCGGGAGGGTCTGCTGGCGGGCCTGCGGGTGGAACTGGACGGCCGGGGCAACGTCAAGAGCGGGACCGAGGGTCCCGAGGCCTACCACACCTCGGCGCCGCGGGTCTTCACCGCCGGTGATATGCGCCGGGGCCAATCCCTGGTGGTCTGGGCGATTCGCGAGGGCCGCCAATGCGCGCGGGCGGTGGATGAGTACCTGATGGGCAAGTCGGAGCTGCCGCGCTAGAGGCGGCGGATATCAGGAAGAGGGTTCCGTCGCCTTAAGCGCGGCGGAAAAAAGGGGCGCTCCTCGTGGACCGCCCCTTTTTTTGCGAACCCGGCTAGCGTGTTACACGCAACCTTGGGCCAGCATGGCGTCGGCCACCTTGACGAAGCCGGCGACGTTGGCGCCGCGGACATAATTGACGAAGCCATCCTCCTCGCCATACTGGACGCAGTTGGCGTGGATCGACTTCATGATCTGCTGGAGGCGCATGTCCACCTCCTCGCGGGGCCAGCCGACGACGCCGGCGTTCTGGGTCATCTCCAGGCCGGATACCGAGACGCCACCGGCGTTGGCGGCCTTGCCGGGTCCGTACAGGATGCGGGCCGCCAGGAAGACCTCGACCCCCTCCGGGGTGGTGGGCATGTTGGCGCCCTCGGAGACGCAGATGCAGCCGTTGGCCACCAAAGTCCGGGCGTCGCTCTCATCCACCTCGTTCTGGGTGGCGCTGGGGAAGGCCAGGTCGCACTTGACGTCCCAAGGTCTTTGACCGGCCAGGAAACGGGCATTGGGGAAACGGTTGGCATATTCGCTGATCCGGCCCCGGCGCACGTTCTTGAGATCCATGACCCAGGCGAGTTTCTCTGCGTCGATACCATCATCGTCGACGATGGTGCCGCCGGAATCGGAGAGGGTGATGGGCTTGGCGCCGCAGTGAATTAATTTTTCAACCGTGTACTGGGCGACATTGCCGGAGCCGGAGATGGTCGCGACCTTGCCCGCGACCTCTTGGCCACGGGTGGCCAGCATCTCCTGGGCGAAATAGACGGCGCCATAGCCGGTCGCCTCGGGACGCAGCAGAGAGCCGCCAAAAGAGAGACCCTTGCCCGTCAGCACGCCGTTAAAGCGGTTGGCGATCCGCTTGTATTGACCAAACAGGTAGCCAATCTCGCGACCACCGACGCCGATATCGCCGGCCGGTACATCCGTATCGGGGCCGATATGGCGATACAACTCGGTCATGAAGGACTGGCAGAAGCGCATGACCTCATTGTTGCTCTTGCCCTTGGGATCGAAGTCGGAACCGCCCTTGCCGCCACCCATGGAGAGGGTGGTGAGGCTGTTCTTGAGGACCTGTTCGAAGGCGAGGAACTTGAGGACGCCAAGGGTGACGGTGGGGTGAAAGCGCAGGCCGCCCTTATAGGGGCCAATGGCGCTGTTCATCTCGATGCGGTAGCCGCGATTGATCTGCATCTGGCCCTGGTCGTCGAGCCAGGGGACGCGGAACATGACCACACGCTCGGGTTCCACCAGTCGATCCAGGATGCGCGCCTCGCGATAGGCCTGGTTGGCCTCGACCACCGGATAGACGGAGTGAACAACCTCGTGCACGGCTTGATGGAATTCAGGCTCATTCGGGTTCTTGGCTACGACCTCGGCCACGAATGCTGCGATTGCCTTGGTATTGGATGACATAGGTTTTTCTTCGGGCGGAGCCCGTCTCAGTGGGTAAATGAGAATCTTACGCGGATACTTTGCCCGCGCAGTTTGTCCAGGATCGGCTCAGGCAAAGGGCAATTGGCGCTCGAAGCCTTGCAAGGGGCTGGAAATAATAGGTCTATCCGTGTCTTCACGCAACTTGCTTGAATCATATATAGTTTTCTGAGACAACCCTTTTCAGGATAGGGAGGCTAATGGCTTATTGCAGATGGCGCGCCAGCATGAAGGCCTCGGCGGCATCGCAACCAACACTAGCGCCCCGCCAGCGCGCCAGGTACTCGATACCTTGGCGGGAGCGGGGGTGGGGCCAGTCACGCAACTCGGTGGCATAGGCATCCAGGGCCGCGAGTTTGCCATCCAGGGTGGTGCTGATGTCCACAAACCAATGGGGCGTGAAGGCCAGGCCGGAGCCGGGGGGCTGCCACTCGGTGCTCGAGGGCTGCTCAAAACAGAGGAGGGTGCGGACGGGGTGCCCGCGCTGGGGCCGGCAGGCGGTGATGACGGCCTGATGGGTGCGGCGGTGGTCAATGTTGAGATCACCGGCATGGTGGGTGAAGAGGGTCGCGGGGCGATGCCGGTCGATCAGGGCCTCTACCTTCTGGGTGATGACGAGCAAGGGGATGCTGTCCAGCCGGTTGTCTGGCAGGTCGTCAAAGCTCAGGGACGCGGCGCCCAGGATGCGGGCGGCGGCCTCGGCGGCGGCGCGCCTTTGTGCCAGCTCCGCCTGCCGCCGGGCGGGGTCCGGGT
>JBATOB010000431.1:0-4094 GCA_049290655.1 Chromatiaceae bacterium
GTTTAAATCAACAACAACGGCGGCAAGCCCCGCCCCGGTCTTCGAACTCAAGGCCGCGACCTTTACCCTCCCCGTGATTCGGCTCCTGGGCGTTGACATGGACGTCGTGGCGGACCAGTTGGCGGTCAAGGTCGATCAGGCGCCGGACTTCTTTCGCAACACCCCCGTGGTCATCGACCTGTCTGGCCTGACCCTGGGTTCCGGACAACTGGAATTTCCCCTGCTCGTTGGCCTGATGCGCGGCTTCGGCATGATCCCGGTCGGTATCCGTGGCGGTACCGAGGAACAGCACGAGGCCGCCCAGGCCATGGAGTTGGCGATCTTGGGCGATGCCTTCGTGCGCCGCACCCCGCCCGCGCGGGAAACGGCGAGTCCGGCATCCGCCCGTTCGGCCCCAACCCGGTCCGCCCCCGAGGAGGAGGCCCCGACCGCCAGCCAGCGCCTGGTTACCCGCCCGGTGCGCTCCGGTCAACGGGTCTATGCCGCCGGCGGCGATCTCTCGGTCATAGCCCCAGTGAGCAATGGCGCCGAACTGATGGCGGACGGCAACATTCACGTCTATGGTCCCCTGCGCGGCCGGGCCATGGCCGGCATGAAGGGCGACACCAGCGCGCGCATTTTCTGCCAGGACCTCCAGGCCGAACTCATCTCGGTGGCGGGTCATTACCGCATCAGCGAAAATATCCCAGAGGAGGTCAAGGGCGTCGCCGTCCAGATCTTCCTCGACCAGGATGTACTGCGCGTTGAAAAAATCTAAGCGGATTCATGCACCAATCCAATCCGCCGCACGTACGAGATAACCCCGCGCCTAAGGGAGGGCGAGACATTGGCGAGAACTATCGTAATTACATCCGGCAAGGGTGGCGTGGGCAAGACCACCACCAGCGCCGCGCTGGCCATGGGCCTGGCTCAGCGTGGGCATCGCACCGTGGTCATCGACTTCGACGTGGGCCTGCGCAACCTCGACCTCATCATGGGGTGCGAGCGGCGGGTGGTCTATGACTTCATTAACGTCATCAATGGCGAGTCGAATATCAACCAGGCTCTGATCCGTGACAAGCGGTGCGATGCCCTCTATGTTCTGCCCGCCTCCCAGACCCGCGATAAGGATGCCCTGACCAAGGAGGGCGTCGGCAAGGTCCTGGAGGACCTGGGTAAGAGCTTTGACTACATCGTTTGCGACTCCCCGGCGGGGATCGAGCATGGCGCCCATATGGCCATGTACTTCGCCGACGATGCCGTGGTGGTGACCAACCCCGAGGTCTCCTCGGTGCGTGACTCGGACCGCATGCTCGGCATCCTTTCCAGCAAGTCACGCCGCGCCGAGCAAAACCAGCCTCCCATTCGCGAGTATCTGCTCCTTACCCGTTACTGCCCGGAGCGGGTCGCCAAGGGGGAAATGCTCAGCGTGGGCGATGTGCGCGAGATACTGTCTCTGGACTTGCTTGGCGTCATCCCGGAATCCAAGGCGGTCCTGACCGCCTCCAACGCGGGCGTCCCCGTCATTCTGGACAAGGAGAGCGATGCCGGCCAGGCCTATGGCGACGCGGTGGCGCGCTATCTGGGCGAGGACCTGCCGCACCGCTTCCTGGAGATCAAGAAGAAGGGCTTTTTCAGTCGTATGCTGGGGGGTTAAGGCATGGGTCTGCTCGACTTATTCCGTTCCCACCGTAACAAGGGCACCGCCGCGATCGCCAAGGAACGGCTGCAGATCCTGGTGGCCCATGATCGCGCCACGCGCAATCAGCCCTCCTATTTGCCGCAACTGCAACGGGAACTTCTGGAGGTCATCCGCAAGTATGTGGACGTGGACATGAACTCCATCTCGGTGAACTACGAGCAGGACGAGACCCGCGAGGTCCTGGAACTCAATATCGTCTTGCCGGAGGCCGTGGCCCCGAAAGGCCAATGACGGCGTGGCCGGTGTCTCCCCTCACCGGTCTCCTTTTTCAAGCCCTTGGGGCGCCCTGGGTCTGATTGCCCTCTGTTGGCTGGGCCTTTGTTGCGGTTCCCCGGCCGGGGCCGCGGACCCTACGCTAGCGCCGGTCGATGGCTCGCCCGCCCTTCTGCTGGCGAACAGCTACCATTCGGGTATCGATCTCGGGCGCTACTGGGTCAGCGAGAAGCTGGATGGTGTGCGTGCTCGTTGGGACGGGGAACGGCTCATCAGCCGGGGCGGCAGGCCGATCGAGGTCCCGGGCTGGTTTCTGGAGGGATTCCCCAAGACCCCGCTGGATGGCGAACTCTGGATGGGGCGGGGCACCTTCGAGCGGATGTCCGCGACGGCGCGCCAGGGGGAGCCAGACCCCGCCGCCTGGGCCAAGCCGCGCTTCATGGTCTTCGATCTGCCCGGCCTGGAAGCCCCTTTCGGGCAGAGGCTGGCCGCCATGCGTGCCTTGCTGACGCCATCCCCCAGCCCCCATCTCGCCCTGATCGAGCAGTTCCGCATCCCTGACCATGCCGGTCTCATGGCACGCCTGCAAGAGGTCGTCGCCGCCGGCGGCGAGGGACTGATGCTGCATCGCGAGGATTCCCTCTATCGGGCCGGACGCTCCGAGGATCTGCTGAAGGTCAAGCCCTATTGGGACGCCGAGGCCCGCGTAATTGGCCATCTGCCAGGCAAGGGCCGCTTCCAGGGCATGCTGGGCGCCCTCCTGGTGGAAGAAGCCGACGGCACCCGCTTTCGCCTGGGTTCCGGCTTTACCCACGCCCAACGGCGCGATCCCCCCAGTCTGGGCAGTCTGGTCACCTTCAAATATCAGGGCCGCACCGCCAAGGGCATTCCCCGCTTCGCCAGCTTTTTACGGGTCAGGCTTGAGGAGTGAACTGCGGGCGGATCACGTTAGGCATCGGGATGCGATCACCAACGTAGATCATGGTCGTCGCCACGTCACGGTGGCCTAGCAGCGCCTGAATCGTTCGAATATCGGTGCCGCGCTGCAAACAGGTGGGTGGCAAAGCCATGGCGGAAAGTATGGGCGCTTACCCGCTTATTGATCCCCACCTTTCGCACGGCGGCCTTGATCGCCTTGTTCACGACACTTTGGTCGATATGATGCCGCCGCGTCACGCCGCTACGCGGGATGGTGCGACATTCCCCTGTACCGCAAGATGGGTCAGAAACGCCTCGATCATTCCCTCTCCACCCGCCAGATCCGCCCTGCTCGTCATCCCATGAAACCGCACGAACCGTCTGATCCATTCACAGTAAATACGCTCGGTGTGGATGGAATAGTGGTTTCGCCGCAGAACCTCCCTGACCTCCTTCAACAACCTTGTTCCCGATCCAGATTGTTCGCTTGACACCTGACCCTCCGGCACCTATAGTTCCATAAACACCTTGCTTTTTATGTGCTTTGCCTGAACACTCGGGGAATATCAAGGTATCAAGGCAAATTTGCCCACATATTGGTGCATATTGATGCTATCAGGGCGAATCTGCCCGAAAAGGGGGGTAATATCGGACTATCGGGACGAGTTGCCCTGATAATCAATGGTTGGGCCTCATCCGAATGAGCGCTAAAGATCCGCCAGAACTGCCAGTACTCGCCTGGATGCAAATGGGCCGATCAGCACGGGCTTTGGGACATGATCAGCACGATCGTGCTCGTTGCCGCCGCGCTTATCGGCTTCAGTGTTCTTTTCTGGGCGAAGAGGCGTGTTCGAAACCTCAACTTCTTTATCCGTCGGCTACGGGACCAGTCGAACTATCCGCTAAAGGTTTGCCTTGAGATCCGCAATTACACGGGGAGAAGCGTCGTGATATCCGTTCCATACTTTGTCTATGAACGGCTCCGACCTGATCCGAATGCTCGAGGAGACAGCCTGTCGCGCGAATACGAGATCAAGTTCCCAGAGCCGCGCAACCAAACCCTATCTGAAGTGGAATACCTCCTTCGTCATGGAGAAAGTGTGTCCACCTGGGTACCAATTGATCCTACCCCTACAGATCAAGAAGTGGATGCGGCGATTGAGCAGTGGGCCGTGGGCAAGCTGCACTGCATGTGCACTTGGCTACAGGACAAGCCTAAAGTGCATAGGTTGGTGAGACGGATATGAGGCCCAATCCAGCGCTCAACCGGACCGCCGCCGGC
>JBATOB010000432.1:0-1968 GCA_049290655.1 Chromatiaceae bacterium
GGTCGGTGGAGCGGGTGGCTGCTCATCGTCAGCCTGACTCGCGGGGGGCTGGGGGCGTGACTGAGGACCGCCAGTCAGGGGCCTGGGTCCGAACGCCTCTTCACGCCTGGGCTCATCACGCCGGATCTCCTCGCGCTTCACTTCCTCACGCCGGGCTTCTTCGCGGCGTGGTTCGTTACGCCTGGGCGGCTGTTGTGCCGGACGTTGCCGGGAAGCATCCCGGTCACCGCCGCCACTGGGGGTTCGGCCTGACTGAGGCTGGGATTCCGCCGGTCGGGGTGTGGTGGCTGGCCGTGGGGCGGGTCTGGGCCGCCGTGGAGGCTCGGGCCTGGCCATGGGCACCGGCACCGGGGCAGGTTCCTCGACATGGCGCGGGGCGAAAAGGTTGGTCCAGAGCCGCTTGAGCAGGCTTTCCGGCTGCCGTTGTTCCTGGGCTGGCTGGGCCGGCACGGGCGGAGGCTCCTGGCGCCGGGGCGGCGGCGCTGGCTCCAGGGGGGCGAGTTGCTTGATAGCCGGTTCCTCGACGCGCACCGGCTCGACGGTGCGTCCAAGTTCCACGTGTCGCTCCTCGATCTTACCGGCCAATTGATAGCTGGGCTGATCGGGCGCCAGCCGTTCCGCGTCCTGGCTGCGAACCCGTTCGATGCGGTAGTCCGGTGTCTCCAGGTGCTGGCTGGGTAGGAGCAGGACGCTCAGGCGCTGGCGCTTCTCGATTTCGAGGATGGCGCGGCGCTTTTCGTTGAGGAGGAAGGTGGCCACGTCCACGGGCAACTCCGCCAGGATGCGCTCCGTGTTCTCCTTCATGGCCTCCTCCTCCAGGATGCGGAGGATGGAGAGGGCGAGGGACTCGACGCCGCGGATGGTGCCCTGGCCCTTGCAACGCGGGCACACGAGCTGGCTGGACTCGCCCAGGGAGGGGCGCAGGCGCTGGCGGGACATTTCCATGAGGCCGAAGCGGGAGATGCGGCCAAGCTGGACCCGGGCACGGTCCTCCTTCATGGCGTCGCGCAGCCGGTTTTCGACCTCGCGTTGGTTGCGCGCCGGGGTCATGTCGATGAAATCGACGACGAAGAGGCCCCCCAGGTCGCGCAGGCGCAACTGGCGGGCGATCTCGTCGGCGGCCTCCAGGTTGGTATTGAGGGCTGTCTCCTCGATGTCGGCGCCCTTGGTGGCCCGGGCCGAGTTGATATCGATGGAGGTCAGGGCCTCGGTATGGTCGATAACGATGGAGCCGCCCGAGGGCAGTTGGACCGACCGCTGGAAGGCGGACTCGATCTGACTCTCGATCTGATAGCGCGTAAACAGCGGCACCTCGTCCTCGTAGAGCCGCAGCTTGCGCAGGTTGTGGGGCATGACCTGGCGGATGAAGGCCTCGGCCTTCTCGTACATCTTGCGGTCATCGACCACGATCTCGCCAATGTCTGTGCGCAGGTGGTCACGGATGGAGCGAATGATGACGTCACTTTCCTGATAAATAAGGTAAGGCGCCTTACGCTCGGCAGCGGACTGCTCGATGGCGGCCCAGAGTTGGTTGAGGTAGTTGAGGTCCCACTGCAACTCCTCGACACTCTTGCCGACGCCAGCGGTGCGCACGATGAGCCCCGTGTTCTCGGGGATCTGAAGTTGACTCATGGCGTCGCGCAACTCGGAGCGATCGTTGCCCTCGATGCGCCTGGAGACGCCCCCGGCCCGCGGGTTGTTGGGCATGAGGACCAGGTAGCGGCCAGCCAGGGAGACAAAGGTGGTGAGGGCCGCGCCCTTATTGCCGCGCTCCTCCTTGTCGATCTGGACCACCACCTCGCGGCCCTCGGTGAGGGCATCCTTGATGTTGACGCGGGCGCCCGGCCTGTTCGCCTCCTCGGTGAAGTAACTGCGGGCGATTTCCTTGAGGGGCAGGAAGCCGTGGCGCTCGGCCCCGTAATCGACGAAGGCGGCCTCCAGGCTGGGCTCGACGCGGGTGATGTAGCC
>JBATOB010000433.1:0-11700 GCA_049290655.1 Chromatiaceae bacterium
ACCCTTACGCGAACAGGGCTAAACCGCCGCCGCGCCGCCCACGATTTCCGAGATTTCCTGGGTAATTGCCGCCTGACGGGCCTTGTTGTAAACCAACTGGAGTTCGCTGATGAGGCTGCCAGCATTATCGGTGGCCGCCCGCATGGCGACCATGCGCGCCGATTGCTCGCAGGCCCCGTTCTCCACCACCGCCTGATAGACCAGCGACTCGATGTAGCGCGTCAACAGAGCGTCGAGTACGGTCTTAGGCTCCGGTTCGTAGATGTAGTCCCAGTGGGTTTGGATTCTTTCAATCTTTTCCGCGTGGATCGGCACCAGTTGCGTGATTATCGGCTTCTGCGTCATGGTATTGACGAATTCGTTGTAGGCCACGTAGATGGCGTCAATCTCGCCGGCCTCGTAGATATCCAGGAGGACGCGCACGGCGCCAATCAAGTCTTCCACGTGGGGCTTGTCGCCAATGTGGGTGACCTGAGCCATGACCTTGCCACCAAAGCGGCGGAAGAAGGCCAGGGCCTTGGAGCCGATGACGGCGAATGAGGTTTCGACCCCCGCCTTGCGCTGGTCCCGTATCTCGATTGCAAGCTTGCGGAAGAGGTTGGTGTTGAGGCCACCACACAAGCCACGGTCCGATGAGATGACGATGTAGCCGACCCGCTTGTGCTCCCGGTTCGCAGCCATATAGCTGTGCCGGTATTCCGGGGAGGCATGGCTCAGATGAGCGATAACCTGGAGCATTTTCAGGGCGTAGGGGCGGGAGGCTGTCATGCGCTCCTGGGCCTTACGCATCTTGGCCCCCGCGACCATTTGCATGGCCTTGGTGATCTTTTGCGTGCTCTTGATGCTGGCGATTTTAGTACGGATTTCTTTGGCGCCGGCCATGTCTCTAAGCTCCCATCGTCCGGTCCGTCGCCCTGGCTACCCTGATTGGCAAGGAGGGCGGAACACCGACTAAAGGTTGTTGCGTAAGGGCGCCACCCACCCGCACCGGCCGCAATGGCAGTGGGGAGGCGGCGGGTCGCCCATGGCCTACTACCATGTGTTGTTGGCCTTGAAGTCCTTGATCGCCGCGTGTAGGCCATGCTCGATCTCGTCGTTATAGTCGCCTTTGGTATCGATCCTTTCCAGCAGGGCGCCTTGGGCCGACTTCATATAGGACTGCATGGCTTGTTCGAAATCGACGACCTTCTGCACGTCCACGTCATCCAGATAGCCCATGTTGGCGGCGAAGAGCGAGACCGCCATCTGTCCCACCCCGAGTGGTGAGTACTGGGTCTGCTTCATGAGTTCGGTTACCCGGGCACCCCGATCCAATTGCTTGCGGGTGGACTCGTCCAGGTCCGAGGCGAACTGGGAAAACGCCGCCAACTCTCGGTATTGGGCCAGGGCCAGGCGAATACCGCCACCCAGCTTTTTGATGATCTTGGTCTGGGCCGCGCCGCCCACCCGGGATACCGAGAGGCCCGCGTTGATGGCCGGCCGGATGCCGGCGTTGAAGAGGTCGGTTTCCAGGAAGATCTGCCCGTCCGTGATGGAGATGACGTTGGTCGGTACGAAGGCCGAGACATCCCCAGCCTGGGTCTCGATAATGGGCATGGCGGTCAAGGAACCGGTTTTACCCGTAACCGCGCCATTGGTAAGTTTGGCCACCTCGTCCGCGTTGATGCGGGAGGCGCGCTCCAGCAGGCGCGAGTGCAGATAGAAGACGTCACCGGGGTAGGCCTCGCGTCCCGGTGGGCGGCGCAGCAGCAGGGAGACCTGGCGATAGGCCCAGGCCTGCTTGGTGAGATCGTCAAAGACAATCAGGGCGTCCTCGCCCCGGTCGCGGAAGTACTCGCCCATGGTGCAACCAGCATAGGGGGCAAGGTATTGCATGGCGGCGGAGTCGGCGGCGCCGGCGTGAACCACGATGGTGTGATCCATGGCCCCGAATTCCTCCAGCTTGCGGACTACGCCCGCTACCGAGGAGTTCTTTTGCCCGACGGCCACATAGATGCACTTAACGCCCGTGCCTTTCTGATTGATGATGGCGTCGATCGCTACCGCCGTCTTGCCGGTCTGGCGGTCGCCAATGATGAGCTCCCGCTGGCCTCGGCCGATGGGCACCATGGCGTCGATGGCCTTGATGCCGGTTTGAACCGGCTGGTCAACGGATTTGCGGGCAATGACGCCCGGCGCCACCTTTTCCAGCGGGGAAGTCAGGCTGGCGCCGATGGGGCCCTTGCCGTCCAGCGGGTTGCCCAGGGAGTCGACCACGCGTCCCAGCAACTCGGGACCGATCGGGACCTCCAGGACGCGGCCGGTACAGCGTACCCAGTCGCCCTCGGTTAGACCCTCGTAGTCACCGAGGACCACGGCGCCCACGGAGTCGCGCTCCAGGTTCAGGGCCAGGCCATAGACGTTGCCGGGGAACTCCAGCATCTCGTAATACTGGGCGTCGGAGAGACCGTGGATGCGCACGACGCCATCGGACAGGCTGACGATCGTGCCTTCCGTGTGGGCCTCGGTCCTAAGGTCGAATTGCTCGATCTTCTGCTTGATCAGATCGCTGATTTCGGATGGATTCAGTTGCATGTCGGTTTTCCGTTAAATTTGCAATTCGCTGGCCAGCCTTTGGAGTTTGCCGCGCACGGAACCGTCGATGACGAGATCATCGGCGCGGATCTCGATCCCGCCGATGAGGGATGCGTCCTTCTCGACGGTAATCTCCACTTCCGCGTTCAATTTGGCCTTGAGCGCCTTGGCTAACAGCTTCTGAAGCTGGGCGTCAAGCGCATAGGCGCTGCGGATGTGGACCTGGCGGATGCCTTTGTTGCGCGTCTCCAACTCCTCGAAGACCTTGGCGATCTCGGGAAGCACCGCAAGGCGTTTGTTTTCGGCCAGGAGTTTGACCAGATTCCGCGCTTCAGTTGGCAAGGTTTCGCCGCCCAGATCAAGCAGCATGTCTCGCGCCAGGTCTCGGGGTATTTCTGGGTTGTTGATTTGAGCCGCCATGGCCGGGTCGGCCGCCAGGGCGCCGAGCAGGTTCAGGGCACCCGACCAGGCCGGGATCGCTCCAGACTCCTGGGCGCGGGCGAAGGCGGCCTCCGCGTAGGGTCGCGCTATGGTTGTGATGTCTCCGGCCATGGTCGCGTCCTAGATTTGCCTTGCGAAGGATTCCACCAGGGCCTTGTGAGCGCTGGCGTCGATTTCCTTATCCAGTATCTTGGCGGCGGCGGCCATCGCCAACTCGGCGACCTTGCCCCGCAAGGCCTCGCGCGCCCGGTTGGTCTCTTGGTCAATCTCCGCCTTGGCGGCGGTGATCAGGCGTTCGCCTTCCGCATGGGCGCCACCCTTCGCTTCTTCAACGATCTCGAGGGCACGTTTCTGGGCTTGCGCGACGATGTCGGCGGCTTGCTTCTTGGCCTCGACCATGAGTTCCTTGGCACGCTGTTGACCGAGATTCTGCTCCTGGTGACCGCGTTCGGCGGCGGCCAGGCCCTCGGTAATCTTGGTCTTGCGCTCTGCCAAGGCAGCCACGATCGGCGGCCAGACGAACTTCATGCAGAACCAGACAAACACCGCGAAGGAGATCATCTGGAGGAATAGGGTCAAATTGATATTCATGCCTTTGCCTCGTGATGGACGAGAAATGTAGGACCGGCGGGGGGCCGGATCCCCATTTAGACGGCAAACATCAAATAGAGGCCCATGGCGACCGAGATGACCGGCAGGGCGTCCGTCAGACCCATAACAATGAAGAACTGGGTACGCAACACCGGGATCAGCTCGGGTTGACGGGCGGAGCCCTCCAGGAAGCGGCCACCGAGGATGCCGATACCGATTGCCGCGCCTATGGCGCCCAAGCTGAGCATGAGACCTGCGGCGATATAAACCAGGGCTTGCGAGAGTTCCATGATTTTCCCTCTAAAGGTTGGGTGGGTCTGGGTTGAGAAGGTTTAGAGTCAGTGACTTTCTTGATGGGCCATGTCCAGATAGACGATGGTCAGCACCATGAAGATGTAGGCCTGGAGCAGGATGATGATGATATGGAAGATGGCCCAGGCGAGTTGCAGGGCGCCGCCACTGATGGTCAAGACCAGATTGTGGCCGTACATGAGCGCGATCAGGATGAAGATCATCTCGCCGGCGTAGAGATTACCGAAGAGTCGCAGGGCTAGGGAGATGGGCTTGGCGAAGAGGGTGATTCCTTCCAGCACCAGGTTGGCCGGGATGCCCCACTTGCCGAAGGGCTGGAGCGCCAATTCGCCGATGAAACCACCAATCCCTTTGATTTTGATGCTGTAATAGACGATGAGGACGAAGACCATGATGGACATGCCGAAGGTAGCGTTCGGGTCCGTGGTCGGTACTGCCTTGAGGAAATGGATGCCGATGAGGCTGGTTAACCAGGGGACCAGGTCAACGGGCAACAGGTCCATGAAGTTCATCAGCAAGACCCAGACAAAGATGGTCAGGGCCAGGGGGGCGATGAGGGCATTGGTGCCGCTGAAGGAGCCGCGTACATTTTCCTCGACGAAGTCAATAACCCACTCGGCGAAGTTCTGCATGGGCCCCGGCACGCCCGAGGTGACGTTGTCGGCTACCTTCTTGAAGAACCATAGGCATAGAACGCCTAACAGGATGGAGAAGAAGGCGGTGTCCAGGTTGATGGCCCAGAAACCCATGGCCTTCGCTTCCGCGGCATTGCTGGCGATGGTCAGGCAACCCTTGTCGGGGAGCACACCAAAGGTGAGATTCGTCAGGTGATGGTTGATGTAGCCTTGCGCAGTTAGAGCTTCGGAAGCCATCGACTGTCTCTCTTCAAGGTTTCGAACCGGCGCCCCAGTAGGGCGCGATCATCGCCGGCAGAACTTGCGCGGCGAAATAGGCGGCAAGCATGGCTGGTACGGTCAGCCCCTTCACCTTCGCAAAGGCATAAACAAAAATCCCGACCAGCAGGATCAGCTTACCAATCTCAGCCCCTACGATCCTTCCCAGCAGGGCCTCCGGCCGTCCCGCCCGGTAGGGTCCAAAGACGGTGATCGCGAACAAGGCCGTGGCCAGGATGCAAGCCCCGCCGCCAATCAGGATGGACAAGGCGGCATCTCGAGACATGGCCAGGCCAGAGATGGCGAGGATCAAGGTCAGCACCGTCTGCAGCGCCAGTGTCCTTAGGGGGACTTGAATCTGGTGGCTGCCAAACGCCTTCATGCCGTAATCCCGCGTGGCGGTGAGTAGTCGCCTTCAACCCTTAACACCGAGGCATTATAAGTCCCGTTTATGCCTCGATCAATGCCCGAACTGGCCCATCCATCAAACAATTTTAATGGTGAGTCGGAAGCGATCCCCTCGCAAGCGTTATTCACAAATTACTTGATGTGGGCCAAGATGCCGTCTAACTCATCCAGGCTGTGGTAGGCGATGACCAGGCGACCGCCGCCCCGGTTGCCGGGCTGGATCTGGACTTGGGCCCCGAGCCGGTCGGCAAGATCGTCTTGTAGCCTCCGCACGTCAGGGTCGACGGCGCCCGGGCGCGCGACGGGGGGCGTTCGGCCCTCTTCCTCCTGCTGCATCTGGCGCACCAGGCGCTCCGTTTCTCGTACCGAGAGGCCACGGCTGGTGACCTGGGTCGCGGCGGCGCTCTGCCGCGGTCCCTTGATGCCGAGCAGGGCGCGGGCGTGCCCCATCTCCAACTGGCCCCGTTCCAGGGCGCGCTTGACATCGTCGTTGAGTTCCAGCAGGCGGAGCAGGTTGGTGACGCTAGCGCGTGACCGACCTATCGCCTCGGCGATCTGGGCATGCGTCAGCCCGAACTCGCCCAATAAACGTTGCAGTGCCGAGGCCTCTTCCAGGGGGTTGAGGTCGGCGCGCTGGATGTTTTCGATGAGGGCGATGGCCATGGCCGACTGGTCGTCGGCCTCCCGGATCACCACCGGGATCTCGCTGAGGCCGGCCTGTTGGGATGCCCGCCAGCGGCGCTCACCGGCGAGGATCTCGTAACGTCCGCCCCCCAGGGTGCGCACGACGATGGGCTGGATCACCCCTTGGGCGGCAATGGAATCCGCCAATTCCCGCAGGCCTTCGGGGTCGAAGTCGCGCCGGGGCTGGAAACGCCCCCTTTCGATCAGGTCCAGGGGGAGGCTGGTCAGGCCCCCCCTGGACTCGCCGGTATCAAGGGCGTCCTCGGCAGGGTCTGCCAGGTCGTTGGCGCTGCTATCCCTGTCGTTCAGACCGCCGAGCAGGGCATCCAGGCCGCGGCCAAGCCCCTTTTTCCTAACGTTCATGCCGGGTCCTCATATCGGGGTTTGCTTAAGCGGTGCCATCGTCGTCATCAGGCCATGGCCGCCTGACGTTTCTGCTGGCGGCGGATGACTTCGCTGGCCAAGGCGAGATAGGCGATAGAGCCCCGCGAGGCCTTGTCGTAGAGCAAGGCTGGCTGACCATGACTGGGGGCCTCGGCCAGGCGCACATTGCGGGGGATGATGGTGCGATAGACCTCTTCATTAAAGTGGGTGACAAGCTGAGTCGAAACCTGGTTGGCCAGGTTATTGCGCGGGTCGTGCATGGTCCGCAATATGCCTTCGATGGCCAGCCCGGGGTTGCGAGTCGCACGGATCTGGGCGACGGTATCGAGGAGGGCCGACAGGCCCTCCAAGGCGTAATACTCGCACTGGATCGGGATCAATACCCCTTGGGCCGCCACCAGGGCGTTGACCGTCAGCATGTTGAGGGACGGGGGGCAATCGATGATGACGAATTCGTAGGTGTCGCCCAGATCCGCCAGGACCTGCCGCAGGCGCCGCTCCCGTTGCGAGGATTGTATGAGTCCTACCTCGGCGGCGGTCAGGTCGCCGTTGGCGGGGATGAGGTCGAAGCCGGGCACCGGCTCATCAACCCGGACCACGCAGTCCCTGAATTCCAGGTCACCCAGCATGAGGTCACAGGCGGAATGCGTCAGGTCACGTTTGTTGACCCCGCAGCCCATGGTGGCGTTGCCTTGCGGGTCCAGGTCCAGCAGTAGGATCCTGCGCTTCATGGAGGCCAGGGACGCGGCCAGGTTGACGGCGGTGGTGGTCTTGCCCACTCCGCCCTTCTGGTTGGCGATAGCGATGGTTCTGGCCATAGAGGGGTTTTAGTCCTGGCGGATCTCGATCAGGTGACGTTCGGCGTCGAGGAAGGGAACTTCCAGACGGTGGATGACGGGGTTGGTGGCCGTCAGAGTGGCAAGCGCCTCGTCAGGCCGGCGACCCTTCATCAACAGCAGGTGACCAGGGCTGGCGAGCAGCGGCTTGACCACCAGTCGCAACGTCTCCTGGTCGGCGACGGCGCGGGTGATGATAGTAGCGAATTTTTCCCCTGGCCGATATGACTCCATCCGCGCCTGGATCAGCTCGACATTGGCCAGCCCTAGGTCCATCGTGGCCTGACGGACGAAACGGATCTTCTTGCCATTGCTGTCGAGGAGGACGAATCTTCTCTCCGGTTCCAGGATGGCAAGGGGTAGACCCGGTAACCCGGCCCCGGTCCCCAAGTCGAGCACGGGCGATCCCAGCAGGTAGGGGCTGACGGCCAGGCTGTCGAGCAGGTGGCGGGAGACCATCTCCAGCGGATCGCGCACGGCGGTGAGGTTGTAAGTGCGGTTCCATCGCGCCAGCAGGTCAATGAATTGGATCAGCCGGTGTCGTTGGTCCAGGCTTGGGTCAAGGCCGAGGGCCGCCAGCCCTGCGTCGAGCCGGGCGCGGGATGTGAGTGATCCTTTCATGACGCCTGCCACCCAAGGCATCCCTCCAGGCGCATGGGAGAGCTCATGCCGAGCGCCGCCGGATGTGGATGAGCAGCAGGGAGATGGCCGCCGGGGTCAGGCCAGGGATGCGCGCCGCCTGTCCCAGCGTGGTTGGGCGTACTCTGAGTAGCTTTTCCCGGACCTCGGACGAGAGGCCGCGTACCTGGTCGAAGGGGAAATCCGGGGGGAGGGCAGTCTCCTCCTGGGCGCGGTGGCGATCGATCTCTTGCTGCTGGCGGTCGATGTAGCCGGCGTATTTGGCCTGGATGTCGAGCTGCTCGGCGACCTGGGGGTCCTTTACGCCAGGGCCCAGGCCGGGCAGGGCCATCAAGTCCGCGTAGCCGACCTTGGGTCGGGCCAGGAGATCCAGGGCGCGGGCCTCGCGGCGCAGTTCGTCCCCCAAGACCGCCCTGGCCTGCTCGGGGTTGATGGCGGCGGGCCGCAGCCAGGTCTCCCGCAGCCGCTGGCGCTCCCGGGCGATGGCCTCGCGCTTGTCCTCGAACCTGCACCATTGCTCCTCGCCCACCAGGCCCAGGCGATGTCCCGTTTCCGTCAGGCGCAGGTCGGCGTTGTCCTCCCGCAGCAGCAGCCGGTATTCGGCGCGGCTGGTGAACATGCGGTAGGGTTCGGTGGTGCCGCGGGTGGTGAGGTCATCGACCAGGACACCAAGATAGGCCTCATCCCGGCGTGGCCACCAGGGTGGGCGGCCCTGGACCCGCAGGGCGGCGTTTGCCCCGGCCAGCAGGCCCTGGGCGGCGGCCTCCTCGTAGCCGGTGGTACCGTTAATCTGACCCGCGAGGAAGAGCTGGGGCAGGTGGCGCGATTCCAGAGAAGGGTCCAGATCCCGGGGATCGAAAAAGTCGTACTCGATGGCATAGCCTGGGCGGGTGATGCGGGCCTGCTCGCAACCGCGCAGGCTCCTGACCAGGGCCTCTTGGACGTCGTAGGGGAGGCTGGTGGAAATGCCGTTGGGATAGACCTCCCGTGTCGTCAGTCCCTCCGGCTCCATGAAAATCTGATGGCTGGTCTTGTCGGCGAAGCGGACTATCTTGTCCTCGATCGAGGGGCAATAGCGTGGACCCACGCCCTCGATGAGCCCTGTGTATAAGGGGGAACGCGAGAGTCCGGCGCGGATGATGTCGTGGGTGCGGTCGTTGGTATGGGCGATGTGGCAGCATATCTGGGGCGGGTGATCCTCGGGGTGGCCGAGGTAGGAGAAGACGGGGACCGGCTCATCGCCAGGTTGTTTCTCCAACAGGGAATAGTCGATGCTACGGCCGTCGATACGCGGGGGGGTCCCGGTCTTGAGCCGCGCCACCGTGAAGGGCAGTGCCCGCAGGCAGTGCGCCAGGGCGTTGGCTGGCGGGTCTCCGGCGCGCCCGCCCTCGTGGCTCGCCAGGCCGACGTGGATGCGCCCGGCGAGGAAGGTCCCCACCGTCAACACCACGCACGGGGCGCGAAAGACCAGGCCGATCTTGGTGACGACCCCGGCGACCCTGCCCTCCTCGACCAGGAGATCATCCACCGCTTGCTGGAAGATATCCAGGTGGGGGGTATTCTCCACCGCCGAACGTACCGCCGCTCTATAAAGTATGCGGTCCGCCTGGGCCCGGGTCGCCCGCACCGCCGGCCCCTTGCGGGCGTTGAGGATGCGGAACTGGATACCGGCCCGGTCCGTTGCCCGGGCCATGAGGCCGCCCAGGGCATCGATCTCCTTGACCAGATGACCCTTGCCGATACCGCCAATGGCGGGATTGCAGCTCATCTGACCGATGGTCTCGATGTTGTGGGTCAACAGCAGGGTGGGGACGCCCATGCGCGCCGCCGCCAGTGCCGCCTCGGTTCCCGCGTGGCCACCACCGACCACGATGACGCCGTATCCTGACTTAGGGGACATACAGCCCCCTTGCCTCAATCATGATGTGTCGTAGTGCGGGAGTTTGCATCTTAGTAGGGAGTGAGGGTTAGGTGCCCGGCTTGTGGCTGGCCCATGGGCCATCGGCGGGCCTTGGGGGCGCTTAGCCGCTTAAACCGCTATAGTACCCCGGGCGCGGGCTTGATCTTGCCATTTCCCGTCCAGCTTAGAATCCTATTGGAGGCCTTTCCCATGCTAACCGCAAAAAGTGGCGCCGAGTTCCCCGCCCCCTGCCTGGGTCACCAAGGGGGGGCAGTACATCCTGGCCTTCGGATGCGCTCAGATGGCTGCCGGGCTCGCGATCCTGGCCAGGCCCCCGCCCAGGTGGGCTTCTAGCCGCATGGACAGCGACCTGGCGGGGCAACTGGACGGGGCGCTGCGGGCTGGCGCAGAAATTATCCTTGGCAAGGAACGGGAACTGCGCCTTGCCATCGCCTGCCTGCCGGCGCGGGCCCACCTCTTGATCGAGGACCTGCCCGGGGCCGGCAAGACTACCCTGGCCCATTTGCTGGCACGACTGCTGGGCCTGGATGATGCCCGTATCCAGACCACCAGCGATCTGCCGGCCGCTGTCACAGCAGCTTTTCGATGGCCCTTACTACCTTGTCACTATCCGGTGAGGTGATACTGGCGAAGTAATCCACATAATTCCCCTCGCGGTCGATCAGATATTTGTAGAAGTTCCACTTGGGATAGGGGGCACCCGCGGCGGCCAGGCGCTCGAAGAGCGGATTGGCTTTCCCTTTGGTGACGCTGACCTTCTCGAACATGGGGAATTCCACCGAGTAGGTGAGGCGACAGAATTTCTGGATCTCCTCCTCGCTGCCGGGCTCCTGTTGCATGAAATCGTTGGAGGGAAAGCCAAGCACGACCAGGCCCCGGCCCTGGTATTTGCGATACAGGGCCTCGAGGTCCTCGTACTGAGAGGTGAAACCGCATTTGCTGGCGGTGTTGACCACCAGGATGACCTTGCCACGATAGGCCTCGCAGAGATTGACCTGCTCCTCCCCGGCCAGCCGGCGGATGCTGACATCCAGCAGGGGTGGGCATGCCGTGTTCGTAGTGGCGGTCGCGGGTTCCGCGGCGACGCCACTGCTTATCGCGGCTAGGCCGATGGCAAAAAGCGCTGTCTTCACGTTGGTTTCTCCGGGTTGACGGGGGGTATTGGTTACCTATTGCTATCGGTAACTCCTTGGCTTTCTTTTAAATTTGGCCTCGATGGCGCGTTCGGCCATGGGTGAGTGGTAATAAGATAGCCCCCCAGGAGGGCCGCTCACTTGCCGACGCAAAAGCTCGAAAATATTTTGTCCAGTAAATCCTCCGAGGTAAATTCGCCGGTTATCTCCCCCAGGGCTTGCTGGGCCAGGCGCAGTTCCTCGGCGGTGAGTTCGGCGGTGTTTTTCGCCTGCAGGGTGGTTCTGGCCAGGCAGATGGCCTCCCGGGCGCGGGCCAAGGCATCCAGGTGACGGCGGCGGGCAAGAAATACGCCCTCAACCTTTTCCTGGTAGCCGGCGATCTGCTTAAGGTGGGCGCGCAGGCTATCCAGACCGGTCCCCTCCCTGGCGGAGATGGCGATCTCGGTACCAGAGGTCGTCTGGGTGCGACCGGGGGGGCGACCGCTCAGGTCGATCTTGTTGTGGACCCGGGTAACGGGAATCTGGCCAGGCAACTCAGTGGTCTCGAATTCCAGGCCATCCGTGTCGCGGCTGTCATCGGATAGCCATAGAAGGACGTCGGCCTTTGCGATTTGGTCGCGGGCCCGGCGGATACCTTCTAATTCCACCAGATTCTCGGAATGGCGTAGGCCGGCGGTATCGATGATGTGGAGGGGTAGGCCGTCGATCTGGATTTCCTGGTGGAGCAGGTCGCGGGTGGTCCCGGGAATCGCCGTGACGATGGCGGCGTCTCTCCCGGCCAGGGCATTGAGCAGACTCGATTTGCCAACATTGGGCGGGCCGGCGATGACGACCTTCATTCCCTCCCGGATCAGGCAGCCCTGGCGGGCACCCCCCAGGAGCAC
>JBATOB010000434.1:0-11966 GCA_049290655.1 Chromatiaceae bacterium
GCCTTGGCGCCGATAGGCGCAAGCCTCCCGGCGCGGGCCCGATCCGCTGCCACCATCCTACCCGGAGAACCCAGCCCAGTGAGCAGTCCCAACGAACCGGCCACTCGGAGCCCAACCCCATCCACACCCGGCAGCCTGCGCATCAATCACCAGATCCTGATCCCCGCGACGGACCTGGAAGAGCGCTTCATCCGCTCGCCCGGGCCGGGTGGGCAGAATGTCAACAAGCTGGCCACGGCGGTGCAATTGCGCTTCGACGCCGCCCGCTGCCTGGCCCTGCCCGAGCCGATGCGGGAACGCCTGGCACGTCTGGCGGGCCGACGCCTGGGGAGCGATGGCTTCATCACCATCGAGGCCCACCGCTACCGCACCCGCGAGCGTAACCGGGACGATGCCCGGCAACGCCTGGCCCAACTCCTGCTCCAGGCCACCGAGGTGCCCAAGCCGCGCCACCCCACGCGCCCCAGCCGCGCGGCCAAGGAACGGCGGATGGAGGCCAAGCACCAGCGTGCCCAGACCAAGCAGCGACGCGCTGGACCTCTGGGCGAGGGATGAGGGACGCGGGCCCGGCATCCTAACCCTGGCGGCCGGCGCATAACTCCGCCAGGCAACAAACCCCGCACCGGGGCCGGGTGCGGCAGACCTCCTTGCCGTGACGAACGATGAGGGCGTGGTATTCGTTGAAGAGGGCGACGTCCGGTCCCAGGGCGGTCTCCAGACCCTGGCGGATGGTCTCGTAGCCCTCGTTGCCATCGAGTTCGCCCAGGCGCGAGAGGAGACGCCGGGTATAGGCATCGACGACAAAGACAGGCCGGTCGAAGGCATAGAGGAGCATGTCGTCGGCGGTCTCGGGGCCGACCCCCTGGATGGCCAGCAGCCGATGCCGCAGCTCGGGCGTCGCGAGCCGGGACAACCCTTCCAGCCCCCCTTGGGCGAGATAGGCGGCGCAGAAGGCCCGCAAGCGCCGGGCCTTGACGTTGAAATAGCCCACGGGTCGCAGGCGGTCGGCAAGTTCCGGTTCGGGCAGGGCGAGGATGGCCGGGGCCGTCAAGGCCCCCAGGGTGGCGAGATTCTTCAGGCCGCGCTCGACATGGGTCCAGGAGGTGTTCTGGGTGAGCACGGCCCCCACCATGACCTCGAAGGGCGCCTCCGCCGGCCACCAGTCCTGGGGGCCATGGGCGGCGAGCAGAGCCTCGAAGACCGCGAGCAGGCGGTCCCCGTCCAGGTTCGACGCCATCACCCTCAGAATTTGTAGCCCTTGGGGATGACCACCAGCCCCCCCGCGGAGATATGAAATCGCGCCTTATCCGCCGCGGAATTGATGCCGATACAGGTATCCGGCGGCACCTCCACCTCCTTATCGACAATGCAGCGCCTCAGATGGGCACGTTCGCCGACCGAGACACTATTAAAAAGGATGGCGTCTTCGACGATGGCACCATCCATCACCCGCACCCCCGGAAAAAGAATGGAGTGATTGACACCCCCGCCACTGATCACGGTACCGGCCGCCAGCATGGAGTTGACGAAGATCCCCTCGGTGCCGGACAGGCCGGGTATGGTGCGCGCCGGGGGATTCTGGCCCTGGGCGGTGAAGATCTTCCAGTCACTCTGGTAGAGATTGAGGGGGGGATCGTGCTCCAGCAGGGCCATGTTGGCCAGGTAGTAATCATCGATGTTGCGCAGATCATTCCAGTAGCGATCCGGGGAGACCCGGCCGCGTTCGCCGCCAAAGCGATAGACGCAGACCTCGGTGTCCCCCGCCATCTTGGCGACGGCCTCGGCCACCGAGACCTGATCGGCGGCGACCACGGCCTCCGCCGACTCCAGCATTTCGAGCAGGAAGTCCTTGTTGAAGAGATAAACCCCCATGGGGGCACAACTGGCGTCCGGGGCGGGGGCCTCCGCCGTCAAGAGACCGCACACCCGGTCTTCGCCGGCCAGATCAAAGGCCAGGGCGGGTTTGGGCCCACTGTCCGCGCCGCGGCAGGCGGCGGTGATGACCGCGCCACGTTCCCGGTGGTGGCGGATCAGTTCGGCGTAGTCCATGCGATAGACCAGATCGCCGTCCAGGGCCAGCACGAAGCGTTCGGCGTTACGTTCGATCAGGTAGCGATTCTGGCGTAGGGCGCTGAACAGACCGCCATACCAATCGGAGCCCTCACGCATCTGGGGCGGGACGGGGGTGATGTATTCCCCGAGTTCCGGGTGGAAGATAGACCAACCGTCGCGCAGGTGTTTCTGAAGGGAATGGGACTTCCACTGCGTCAGCACCAGGATCTGGCGCAGCCCGGAGTGCAGGCAATTGGCGAGGGTAAAGTCGATGATGCGAAATTTGCCGCCGAAGGGAACGGCGGCCTTGGCCCGATGGAGGGTAAGAGGCGCCAGGCATTCGTCCTGGCCAGTAGCCTTCACGATCGTCAATGTCTGGGCGGGCATGGCTCTCCTTTGAGTGGGCTAGACAGGGGAACTTGGACCGATGGGGACGGCGCGCAGTCTAACCTATTCCGCGGGAAGGGGCGCGGAAATCGCCGCGCCCTCCGTGCCCGCCAGACCCAGGACTAACCCGTATTCCGCACCCCGGCGGCGATGGCGTTGATGGACCTGAGCAGGGGACCCAGCCACTGCTCGCGCTCCTCGGGCGTGGGGCCCCTCCGGTAGCGTTCCAGGAGGACGACCTGGATGTGATTCAGCGGGTCCAAATAGATGTTACGGCGGGCGAGGGAGATCTGGAGTTCCGGGGTCTCCTCCATCAACTGATGTTGTCCAGAGATGTTGAGAATCTGGAAGACGGTGCGGTTGTATTCCTCGTGGATACGGCGGTAGATCAGTTCGGCCTGGGGGCGGTCCTGGGCCAAACGGAGGTATTGCTCGGCGATGTGTGGCTCGGCCTTGAAGAGGGCCATCTGGGTATTGCTCAACAGGGCCCGGAAGAAGGGCCAATCCTGGTACATCTTCTGTAACTTGGCCAGGCGCTCCAAACCATCGCCGCGCCAGCGCTCCAGGGCGGTGCCCAGGCTATACCAGGCCGGCAGGGTGTGGCGCGACTGGGCCCAGCCGAAGACCCAGGGTATGGCGCGAATGGAGGTCAGGGAGCGATCGGCCTGCTTGCGGTGCGAGGGACGGGAGCCAATGTTGAGCAGGGCGATGGCGTCCATGGGCGTGACTTCGTAGAAGTAGTCCAGGGTGCCCGGGGCCTTGATCAGATCGCGATAGGCCTCCTCCCCCAAACGGGCGAGTTCGTCCAGGATGCCGATATAGTCGTTACGATCCGGTTTCGGCTCCTCGATCAGACAGCGGCTGGCGAGGATGAGGCCGCTGATGCCCATGGTCAGCTCGTAGCGGGCCGTCTCCGGGTTGGCGTAGCGGTAGGACAGGACCTCACCCTGCTCGGTGAACTTGATCTGACCGTGGACCGTGTCTGGCGGCTGAGCCAGAATGGCCTCGTAGGTGGGACCGCCACCGCGCCCGACGGTACCGCCGCGGCCATGGAAGAGACGGCAGAAGACGCCGCGGTCGTTGGCCAGGGCGATGAGCTTGCGCTGGGCCTCGTAAAGATGCCAGGTGGAGGCGAGGATGCCGCCATCCTTGCAGGAATCCGAATAACCCAGCATGACGTCCTGCTGGTTGCCGGAGGCCTGGAGCAGGGCGGCGTAGGTCGGATCATCGAAGAGGGTGGTCATCACCTGGTCGATATGACCCAGGTCCTCGATGGTCTCGAAGAGGGGGCTGACGCGAATGTCGCGAAACCAACCGCGATTGTCACGCCCCGCCAGGCCCGCCAACCGGGCCAATAGCATGACCTCCAGCACATGGCTGGCGCCGTGGGTCATGGAGATGACGTACTCGCCGAAGGCCTGGGGGCTAATCTCCGCCCGCAGCCGCGCCATGACCTCGAAGACCTCCAGGGTCTCCCGGGTCTCGGCGGTGAGGGTGGGCTTGTCAATATGGAAGGGATGCGGGTGGGCGATGGCCTCCGCCAGGGCGACCAACCTCTGGCCCTCCGTCAAGGCCTGGTAATAGGGGGCGCCAGGCTGGCGGGCGAAGAGTTCCGCGACCGCCGCCGTGTGGCGCGAGGATTCCTGGCGCAGGTCGAGGTGCATCAGGTGGAAGCCGAAGCTTTCGGCAAGGCGAATCAGGTCCTGTAAAGGCCCGGCCGCGGCGCTAGCATCGCCATGGCTGATGAGGGAGTCGCGGATCAGGTAGAGGTCCTGGCGGAAATCCGCCGCATCGGCATAACCCAGGGGCAGGTCCTCGGGCTCGGAGGCGATGCGGGCACGCACCCGCGCCAGGTTCGTCAGCAGGCGATGACGGATGATGGCCAGCTTGCGCCGATAGGGCTCGTGGATAAAGCGGCGCAGATTCTCGCCCATGGTCTCGACCCAGTAGCCCTCGTCGGCGTCCAGGCCATCGAGAAAGGCCGGCGAAGGCTGACAGAGGGTGTCGCAATGACTGAGCATGCGCCCCAGGTCACGGACCCGTTCGATATATTCCTGGAGCACCAACTCATGGTGCATGCGCACGGTCAGGGCCGTGGTCTCGGGCTTGACGAAGGGGTTGCCGTCGCGATCGCCGCCAATCCAGGAACCGAAGCGGATGAAGCTGGGCACCTGGATGCCAGCCTCGGCGCCATAAATCCGCCGTATCACCCGCTCCAGGTTGGCATAGACCCGGGGAACGGCCTGGAAGAGGGATTCGCGGAAAAAGTAGAGCCCCTGGCGTACCTCATCCGTCACCTGGGGCTTATGCACCCGCACCTCGTCCGTCTTCCAGAGGATCTGGATCTGGGCGAGGATGGCGCCGAGCTTTTCCTCCGCCTCATCCTCGTTGAGACGGCGCGTGCGCAAATCCTGGGCCAGCAGGAAGATGCGGCGAAAGGTCTCCAGGATGGTGCGGCGCTTGGCCTCGGTGGGATGGGCGGTGAAGACCGGCAGATAGACCAGTTGGGCGAGCAGGCTCTGGAAACGCTCGGGGCTGACCCCCGCGGCCTTGAACTCGCGCACCGTATGATCAAAGGAACCCAACCAGAGGGGGCCGCCCTCGCTGACCTGGTCCATGCGATGCCGGTAGCCATGCACCTCCTCGGCGGTACTGACCAGACCGAAGTAAATCGTGAAGGAGCGGATGACCTCGGCCAGGGTTTGGGGGTCCAGGCCCTCGATCTTGCGCATGAGTTCATCGAGCCGCGCCGGATCGGGCCGCTCGCGCAGCCGGGCGAAGCCCTCCCGCAGACGCTCCACCATCACCAATACCCGCTTGGGGCTGTGTTCGCGGAGGACCTCGCCCAAGAGGGCGGTAAACAAATCGATATCGCGCCGAAGCTCGTCGTCGGAGGCTTGATGATCCATTCAGGGGTTCCGAACCGCCGAGACCGGCGGGGAGGCATAGAGGGTAGCGACATGTTAACCCGGCCTGGCGGGTCTGGAAAACCTAGGACGCCCCACACCGGTCGATATGGCGGAGGGGCTGGCAGCCTGTCGGACTTTCCGGCGCGCGAGGGTTATACCACTGATATAATAAAGCTATTGCTATTTGGGGGGTTACTCCGATTAGCCACTTCCGTCTGATTGATCACGACATCGACTTTCTTCTGCCCCCATCGGCTCAAGACCGGGGCCGGCAAGGCCGCCTACGCGTTGCGCAAGGGCACCGTCGAGCCGGTCTTCGGCCTAATCAAGTCCGTGAAGGGCTTCCGCCAATCCCTGACCCACGGACTGAACAACATCCAGGGCGAATGAACCCTGGGGTGCCTGGTGGGGAATCTAAAACGCATGGCGCGTATTGCGCCCGCGGTAAGGGAAATACCAGAGAAACGTCCGATTTTTGCCAAAATCGGCCTCCGCCCCTTACACCAGCCCCCGACCCGCAAACCCGATGATCACCAGCACCAGAAGGGTGAGGCCGATCCCGAGCAGGGTAAAGCCCAGGATGTGTGACAGCAGGTTGGCGGTAGGCGATGGCGGGTCGACCAGCAGAAGCTCCAGTTCGCCGGATGCCTGGAGCCGGGCATAGTGCTCGGGGCGCTCCTCCTTGAATTCCTCCAGGTCCCAGGAACCGATGAACATGACCGTGTCTAGGGGGAACTTGCTGGGGCGGAAGTGGTTGTTGAAGAAGTGCACCACGAACAGGGTGGTGACGGCGAGGAAGGCCTCGACGCCGTGGGCGAGCGTGGCCAGGTTGAAGACCCATCCGGGCAGCACGGCGCTCAAGCTGTCGGAAAGCCAGAGGATGATCCCCGACAGCCCGATGACGAAGGCACCCCAATAGACCGCCCAGTAATCGAACTTCTCCCAGTAGGTCCAGCGGTCAAAGCGCGGTGGCTCGCCCTGGCCGAAGAACCAGAGAAACTGGGCCTTGAGGTCGTGCCAATCCTTGGGGCGCGGCAGCAGGGAGTCGGGGCCAAACCATTGGAACCCGGGGCTGCGCAGGATCCGGTAGATGACGACGACGCCGTGGCCGAAGACGGCGATCAGGAAGACTACCGCGGCGGTGCGGTGGACCATGCCAAACCCCTCCCAGCCGCCGGCGAGCCGGATGGCGGTCATGGCCCAGGCGGTGTCCGGGTACATCACGGTCATACCGGTGAAGACCAGGGTCATCACCGAGAGGGCGAGCGCCCAGTGATTGACCCGCCATTGCCAGGAGAAGCGGCGGAAGTGGCATCCACTCTGGTGCTTGTGGCGCTTGGTGCGCACCGGGTAGGACCTGCCGTCTACCCTGATCCAGGCGATGGGACGCGACTTGACCTCACGAATGAACCAGAGCATGGAGTGGGCGTAGAAGAAGATCAGCACGCCAATGACGATGCCGACCATGATGCGCCCGAGCCACCAGACCTCGGGGTTACGCTGGTAATCACCCAAGTCGGCGTGGGCGCGGAATTGCGCAAACTCGGGGCCGGCGTTCTTGTGGCAGGTGCGACAGGTCTCCAGGATCTTGTCCGGGTGTACCTTGGAGCCTGGATCGTCGCTCTTGCGGGTGTCGTGGGGGGCGTGGCAGTCCTTGCACTGGGCCACGTCCTTGTGCCCGAGCCAGGCGAGTTGGCCGTGGGTGGTGGCCTGGTAGCTCCTGGTCTCGCGCTCATGGCAGTTGCCGCACTGGTCCACCACGACGCGGTGGGACTCGACCCCCTCCTTGGCACTGATGCGATGGGAGGAGTGGCAGTCGGCGCAGGTGGCCGATTCGCCCTTCCAGGGGGTCTTGAGGGCCGCACCGTGGATGGAGGTGCGGTACTCAGCCAGGGCCTTCTCGTGGCAGGCGCCACAGCGCTCGGGGGAGTTCAGGCGGTGGACCGAGGATTGGGGGTCCGAAGGCGGGTAGACGTAATGAGCGGTGTGGCAGTCGGCACAACCGGCGTTGCTCGCCTTGGCCTTGTTGGCGCCGGGGTCCAAGTGGGCATCGGCGTGGATGGAGTGGGTGTAGCCCTTGGTCTGGATGACGATCTCCATCTCGTCGAAGCCGAGCCAGGACTTGCGCTGTGGTGCGGCGCCCTCGCCCAGGCTAAGATGGCAGGCGACGCAGTCCACCGCCTTGAGGCCATCCTTCTTGTGCGGGATCTGGTCGATGTCGTCGTGACAGTTGAGACAGGCGAGCCCGCCATGGACCGACCCCCCCAGGGCCCGGGCATTGATGTCCAGGGGGCGCATGGGGCCCTGGCCCTGGGCACCGGTAGGGACCGCGAAGCCCGCCTCGCCGTGGCACTCCAGGCAGTCGGCGTCGCGGATGGCGTCGCGGGCTATGACCTTGTGGCCAGTCCCCGCGAGGTCGTCAGCCGCTTCGGCCGGGGTCGCGATCGGGGCCTCAACCGGTGGCGGGGTCGGGTCTTGCGCCACCACCCCGAGGGGCAGCAGCAGAGCCAGGGCGATCAGTGAGCTACGCAACGACATAGGGATTCCTGTGGCAGCCCCGCCGGGGCCTCGGGGTTGGCGGCGACCAGCCCCCCGCCTGGGGGCGAGGGGCGGTCTGGGTTACTTCTGCACGAACTCGGGATAGGCCTCCAGGCCGATCTCCGATACGTCGGCCCCCTCGTACTCTTCCAACTCACTCAGACGGATGCCCAGGGTGTATTTCAGGGCGAGCCAGACCAGCAGGCTGGTGCCGAAGACCCAGCCGAAGATGACCAGTATGCCCAGAAGCTGGGCCCCCAGAGCGGCGGACGGGTTGGACAGGTTGACGGCAAGCAGGCCCCAGAGCCCCCCGACCCCATGCACCGACACGGCGCCTACCGGGTCGTCCAGGTACAGCTTGCGATCGATGAGCAGGATGGCGCCGAAGACCAGCACCCCGCCGACGATCCCGATCACCGTTGCCAGGCCAGGGGTGGGCGTCAGGGGTTCGGCGGTGATGGCGACCAGCCCGGCGAGTACCCCGTTCAGGCCCATGGTCAGGTCGGCCTTGCCGAACCACAGCCTGGCCAGGACCAGGGCCGCCAGGCCCCCGCCGGCGGCGGCCAGGTTGGTATTGAGGAAGATCAGCGCCACCGAGTTCGCCGCGGCGATGTCGCCGACCTTGAGCAGGGAGCCACCGTTGAAGCCGAACCAGCCGAACCAGAGGATCAGGGTGCCCAGGGCGGCCAGGGGCATGTTGGAGCCAGGGATGGCCTTGACCTGGATCGACCCGTCTGGACGCTTGCCGAATTTGCCCTTGCGCGCGCCGAGCAACAGGATGCCGGCCAGGGCGGCGGAGGCCCCGGCCAGGTGGACGACACCGGAGCCCGCAAAATCGAGGAAACCTTGCCGCTGGAGGAAGCCGCCCCCCCAGTGCCAGAACCCCGCCACCGGGTAGATGAAGCCGGTCATGACCACAGCGAAGAGCAGGAAGGACCACAGCTTCATGCGCTCGGCCACGGCGCCGGAGACGATGGACATGGAGGTGGCCACGAACACCATCTGGAAGAAGACGTCCGCCATCCTGGAATGGGTGATGGTCCCCTTGGACCCCGCCACCTGGGCGATGCTGTGGTCGCCGCCGAGGAAGAGCCCAAGGCCCGGCAGGACGCCACCCGCGGTCCCACCGAACATGATGTTGTAGCCAACCAGCATGTAGAGGATCGAGGCCACGGCATAGAGGGCGATGTTCTTGGTGAGGATCTCGGCCACGCTCTTGGTACGCACCAGGCCCGCCTCGAGCATGGCGAAGCCCGCGGCCATCCACATCACCATGGCGGCGGTGATCAGCAGGTAGAAGGTGTCCAGGGCATAGGCCAACTGGACGGTGGGAGTTGCGGTTTCCATGGGTGGACCTCTTCAAAGGGGGCCGCCGCTGCCGCCATGGCAATGGCGACAGGGGCGGCGGGGCGGCCTCGGGCTACTTCTTCTCGGTCCCGAGCGCGGCCTTTTCCGGGGCGGGTCGGCTCTTGCTGATGTGGTAGCCGTGGCTGTCGTCGTCGGTCGGCTTCCAGTAGGCCGGCGGCTCCTGGCCCAAGTACCAGCGGTGCATCTCGGAATTGAGGGTCGCATCCAGGGCCGCCTGCACCTGGTCCGCCCCGGCCGCGTTACCGGCCCCGCGGGCCTTGGCGATGGCGGCCTCCACCGCCGGCACTAGTTCCATATAGAAGCGGTGCGCCACCTCGTAGAGTCCCTCCCAGTGCACATAGTCCGGGGCGAACATCGCGGCCCCATGGCGGGCGCGGCGCCCCTCGTGGTGCCACAGATAGAAGTAGACCCATTCCACCTTCTCGTTGAACTGCACCTTGTCCCGGAGCCCCGCCTCCAGCATGGTGTCGAAGAGCTTCTTCGATGGGATGGCGAACTTGTCGTTATAGAGGGCTACGAAGGCGTCCAACTGCTCGAAATGGGCGTCCGGGACATTACGGCCATGGCATGCGGTGCAGACGTTCTTCATATCCTTGCGCCGCTCCAGCCAGGGCTTGACCGACTTGCCCGCGGCGATGGCCTTGGCGTCGATCTTGGCGGAGACCGGCGAACGCAGATCCCAGGAGATGCGGTTGCCCACGTCGTGGGTCACCGGCAGGTCCTTGGTGCGGCTCATGTGGCAGGTGGCGCAGGTGGGGGCCGCAGTGTAGTCCTCGCCGACGATCCACTTGTCGGAGTCCAGGTTCATCTTGTCTACATGGGCCCGGTAGGCGACGCCGTGGGCCGACTCCTCGTAGATCTCCTTCTGCGGATGGTCCGGGCCCAGGTGGCAGCGCCCGCAGTTATCGGGATTGCGCGCCTGGGCCGAGTCGAAGTTGTGGCGCAGGTGGCAGGCCGAACAGGACCCCTTGGAGCCGTCCGGGTTGATCCGGCCTATGCCGGTGTTGGGCCAGGTGGCGGTGTTGAGGGTGCCATCGCTGTTCACCCGCACGATGGAGCCGTGGCAGCCGGCACAGCCCATGGTCACCACGGGGGAGGTGCCATTCAAGAGCGGCCCGCCCTCGATCACCTCCGCCAGGTGGTTGTCCAGCGAGCCCAGGATATTACCCGCGGTGGCGTGGTGGGAGGCGTCGAACTCCTTGACCTCGCGCTCGTGGCAGTTGGCGCAGTCTTTGGGCGAGACGATGACGGCGATGGTAAAATCCTTGTGCTGGATGGCGTCCTTGTCACCGGGCCCGGCCTTGTGGCACTCGTAGCAACCCACGTTGGCCCCGAAGTGCTTGGAGTCGCCCCACTGGTCGTAGATGCCGGGGGACTTCTCGCGGTGGCAGGAGACGCAGGTCGCGCTCTCCTTGCTCAACTGGTCAAAGCCGTGCAGGATCTCCACAGGCCTCTCTTCCTTCGGCCCGGGGGCCGGGACAGGCTCCGCGCCACCTGGGGCCGCGGCCAACAGGCCGAGCACGGGCAGGCAGCACAGCAGAACCTGGAATGTTCGCCGCAGGGGCATGAGTCGCACTCCTCAAGTCAAGGGTCGGGTTTTCAACAGGCAAGAAAAGCGCCCCGTCGAGATGGACCTTGGATGTCCGTTCGACAAGGGGCCTTTGTCTGATCGTTCACCCGCTCGCCCGATGGGTATCGGACAGGGGGCGCACACACCCTCTAGCGAATTCCATGCCACGCTTGCAGCTTCCAGCGATTTGCATACTAGAGGTCGTTAGCGAGGTCACCCGTCGCCCCAGACTGGTGCGCCGTGGCCGGGTGACGTACAACGACAGGGCAGAGCCACCTACCGCAACCCGTTCGGCGAGTTGCTGGCGCAGGCACCACCGGTTGCCCGACGCAGTTTCTCCCAACAACAGTCTCGGACCAGGTCCCTCCTCCGATATTGATCGCGGCAACCAGAATTGCGTGTCGGCGGCTATCGGGACCGACCAACAGATCGCCGGGAGTGCACCCGCGAGCCTGAAAAGCGCTGCCGAGCCTGGGGCCGGCCGGCGGGCTTCTACCGCCCAACCCTGAGGAGATGCTGGAGCGCAGCCGGACGGATATGCAAACGCTTCCGGTGGGTCCGTGGGGACGCGAGCGGGTCGTTGAGAGGACTTTGAGCGAGCCGGGTCAGTGAGGGATCCTAGCAGCCTGTCGGACTTTCCAGCACACGCGGATTATACCCCTGGCATAATAGGGCCATCGCTATTCGAGGGTTACGCCGGGACGAAAGGGAGAATGGGCGGGATCGGGCGGTGCGCCTGCTTGTGGGCGCGCCCCGCACCTGAGCGGCGCGGGGCTTCTTCAGAGGCTAGTTGGCGGCCTTAGCGGCCGGGGCCGCGGCCGCGGCGGGGGGAGCGGCTCCCCAGCCAGGATAGCCATAGCCGGGATAGCCCCAGCCACCGCCATAGGGATTGCCCCAGCCACCATAGTAGGGGTTACCCCAACCGCCATAATAGGGATTACCCCAGCCACCATAATAGGGATAACCACCATAGGGATAACCACCGCCATACCAGGGCTCGTCCCAACCCCAAGGCCCACCGCCACCCCAGTTACGCATGGAGTTAAAGGGACCAAAGAAGGCATTGGCGGAGAAGGAAGCCATGACCGAGGACCCGGCGATGGCGGCGGCAAGCAGCAAACGTCTATTGATCGACATGGTTG
>JBATOB010000435.1:0-1847 GCA_049290655.1 Chromatiaceae bacterium
CGCTTGGCCTCCTGCTCGGCCTGGCGTTTCTCCTCGGCCTGGCGCTTGGCCATCTCTTCGGCCAAACGCTTTTCCTCGGCCTGGCGCTTGGCCTCCTGCTCGGCCAGACGTTTTTCCTCGGCCTGGCGCTTTTGCTCGGCCTGGCGCCTAGCCTGCTCCTCGGCTAGAAGCTTAGCTTCCTGCTCGGCCTGGCGTTTCTCCTCGGCCTGGCGCTTTTGCCCGGCCTGAAGCCTCGCCATCTCCTCGGCCTGGCGCTCCGCCTCCCGGGTGGCTTGCTCCCGCTCGTCCTTGGCCTGGTCCAAGCGCTCCGGCTGGGCCTTCTGGGTCGCGGCATCAACGATAGTAGCCTGCACCACCTGGGGCTTGGCAACTTGCTCCGCCCCCCAATCCAGCCAGTCCACCCCGATCAGGGCGAGGATGGCCAGAACCAGGTGCAGCAGGATGGCCGCGATGAGGGCGCCTGGATTACGGCGCGCCGTCTGCCACATATCAAGGCTCTGGGCGCTCCGGCGGCACCGTGATCAGCCCCACGCTCGGCGCCCCGGCGCCTTGGGCCAGCACCATGGCCCCCACCACCTTGCCATAATCCACGGCGGCATCGCCCTTGACCAGGATGGGCAGCTTGGGGTTAAGCCGCAGCACGGTGCGCAGTTTGCCTTCCAGGGTAACGGCATCGACCGGCAGGTTGCGCTCCTCGCCCAGGTCCAGGTAGTAGTCGCCAAACTGGTCCACGGTAATGACGACGGGATCCGTGGTCTCACCGCTAATGACCTCGGCCTCCGCCTGGGGTAGCTCGACATTCACGCCCTGGGTAATAAGGGGCGCGGTGACCATGAAGATGATCAGCAGCACCAGCATGACATCGATGTAGGGCACCACATTGATATCGGCTATGGGCCGGCGGCGCACGCGCGTCTTTCTCATCTCGATTCCCCGTTTCTGGTCTGGGCCGGTGGTCAGCCGCGGCCCTGACGTTGCAGCAGGGTCGAGAATTCTTCCATGAATTCCTCGTAGCGATTGTTGAGGCGTTCGACCCGGTCGGCGAAGCGGTTGTAGGCGATGACCGCGGGGATGGCGGCGAAGAGGCCGATAGCCGTCGCTACCAGGGCCTCCGAAATACCCGGCGCCACCAGGGCCAGGGTGGCCTGCTTGACATTCCCCAGGGCGTGGAAGGAGTGCATGATGCCCCAGACGGTGCCAAAGAGGCCAATGTAGGGGCTGGTGGAGCCGACGGTGGCGAGGAAGGAAAGATTGGCCTCCAGGCGGTCCATCTCCCGGCTCAAGGCGACGCGCATGGAGCGCTCGGCGCCTTGGATGACCGCCATGGGCTCGCCATCCTCGCCCTTGCGCAGCCGCACGTACTCCTTGAACCCCGAGCGGAAGATGGCGGCGAGGCCAGTCAGGGACTTGTCGTCCTGGCCCAGGTCGCGATAGAGGGCGCTGAGGTCCCCGCCGGACCAGAAACGGCGCTCGAACTCCACCGCCGCGCGGGCCGCCTTACGCAGCACCCGCGCGCGATCGAAGATCATGGTCCAGGACAGAATCGAGGCCAGCACCAGAATGAGCAGTACGAACTGCACCACGAAACTGGCGTGCAGGACCAGATCCAGGAGGGAAAGCTCAGCATACATCGGCGATCTCCGCCAGCAGTTGTGGGGGCAGGGGTTTCGGTCTCAGGCTGTCGCTGGCTACGCAAGCGATCTTGATCAGGCCCCGGCAGCAGAGGGCGCCATCAACGACCCTGCGCACCTCCTGATCAAAGTCCAGGCTGGCCCCACCCCGGCGGGCGATGGTCACGCACACGGCGAGCAGGTCATCGAGCCGGGCGCCGCGGCGGTAGTCCAGAT
>JBATOB010000436.1:0-3172 GCA_049290655.1 Chromatiaceae bacterium
GATGACAATCAGCCCCAGGGGCACCATATAAATAAGGTTGTAGGCGGCGAGGTAGGCGAGGCGGCCCGCCGGCGTCAGGTCGGCCAGGGTCAGCAGCCGGGTATAGACCATGGGGAAACCCGCTGTGCAGAGCAGTTCGTAGAAATTCGCGGCAACGGCCAGCAAGATCGTCGCGGCCACCATGGCCGGCAGGCTATCGGCGCTCAGGATGGCGCGGGCGCGCCGGAAGATGTCCGGCTTCCTTGACTCGGGGATGGACAGGGACGGTCCTTGATTGAACAGCAAGAAATCCTTGACGTTGAGGGTGCCCACGAGCACCGCCAGGGCGCCCGCTGCCAGGGTGACCCCGTCGAGGTGGCCGAGCAACTGGAAGATGCTGAGCCAGGCCGCCATGAAGGCAAAATACATGAGGCCGGAGATGGCCACGAAGATGCCGCCGATGACCAACATGCGGGTGCGGTTCCGTTGATGGACCATGAGGGATAGCAGAAACAGCAGCACGAAGAAGGCGCACGGGTTGAAGGCGTCCAGCCCGGCCAGCACCCCTGTCAGCATTGGTAGGGAGAGGCGGGTGGGGTCGATGGCGCCGATGACCGGGAGTTCGAGCAGGGGCTCGGCGGCCTGGGCCCCGGCTTCCGGGCTGGGCCGGGTGGTCGAGGCCCTGGCCCGGCAGGCATCCAGACCCTGACGAATCCTCTCGCCCGTGGTGCCATCGCTGTCCCAGCCCACCTGTATCTCGCCACAAAAGAGCAGAGCCGGCACCGAGGCCGCCCCTTCGCCCAATTTTTCCGCCATGGCCTGATAAAGGCGGGCGTTTTCGGGATGACGGGTGAGTTCCAGCGCATGCAGCCTCACCCAGGGCCGGGCCTGGGGAATGGCCGCGATCGCGGGGTGGGCCTGGATACAGTGCGGACAGGTCAGGGCCCAGAAAAAATAGAGGTTGACCTCGGGCTGGCCATCGGGCCCGGTTGTGACCCAAGGCTCCTCGGCCTGAACCAGGGCCGGTGGGAAGAGGCAGAGCAGGAAGACAAACAGTACCGGGCGCATGGTCCCCTCCACGGAAAGGAATCCCGAAATGACAACCGCGAATCCCATAATTTTCGCATGGCCTCTTGCCGCTGTCGCCAAGGACCAATTTTGATTAAGATGTTGCCATCATGGATCTAAACTTTCTTGAATTTGAACAGCCCATCGCCGAGCTCGAGGCCAAGATCGAGGAATTGCGGTTGGTTGGGAATGACAGCGCCATCAACATCGGCGAGGAGATCGAGCGGCTGCAAACCAAATGCCGCGCCCTCACCGAGAGCACCTTCGCCGCCCTCTCCCCCTGGCAGATCTCCCAGCTCGCGCGCCATCCCCAGCGGCCCTACACCCTGGACTATGTGCCGCGCATCTTCGAGGGCTTTCAGGAGCTGCACGGCGATCGTACCTATGCCGACGACCCGGCCATCGTCGGCGGTCTGGCCCGTCTGGATGGTTTCCCGGTCATGGTTATTGGCCATCAGAAGGGGCGGGACACCAAGGAAAAGATTTTCCGCAACTTCGGCATGCCGCGCCCGGAGGGCTATCGCAAGGCCCTGCGGTTGATGGAGATGGCGGAGCGCTTTCGCTTGCCGATCCTGACCTTCATCGACACCCCCGGCGCCTATCCCGGCGTCGGCGCCGAGGAGCGTGGCCAGAGTGAGGCCATCGCCCATAACCTGCTGGTGATGGCCCATCTGCGCACCCCCATCATCTGCACCGTCGTCGGCGAGGGCGGTTCCGGCGGGGCCCTGGCCATCGGCGTCGGCGACCGGCTGCTGATGCTCCAATACGGCACCTATTCCGTCATCTCCCCCGAAGGTTGCGCCTCCATCCTCTGGAAGAGCGCGGACAAGGCGGAGTTGGCGGCGGAGGCCATGGCCATCACCTCCGACAAGCTCAAGGAGAACGCCCTGGTGGACGAGATTATCCCCGAGCCCCTGGGCGGCGCCCATCGTCACCCGGTCCAGATGGCCGTGAGCCTCAAGAAGGCCCTGAGCCGCCACCTCGCCACGCTCGCCGATCAGGACCTGGACGATCTCCTGGCCCGCCGCTACAGGCGCCTCATGGGCTTCGCCCGCTTCAAGGAGTAGGCGGGGGGCCTGGCCGTCCCCATGGCCGTTCCGACCCCCGAGCGCCTGCTCCAGGCGCTCGAGCCCTTTCCCGACGCCCCGCGCCTCTGGGTGGCCTTTAGCGGTGGCCTGGATTCCACCGTCCTCCTTCATGCCCTGGCCGCCGCTCGGGAGCTGAGGCCCCTGGATCTGGCCGCCATCCATGTCGATCACGGTCTGAGCCCCGCCGCCGGCGATTGGGCCGACCATTGCCGCCGCCTCTGCGACCACCTGGCCGTGCCCCTGACCCTGCGCCGCCTGGAACTCCAGCGCCAGCGTGGCGAGAGTCTGGAGGCCCTGGCCCGGGCGGGGCGCTACGCCGCCCTGAGCGCGATTGCCGATCCCGGTGACCTGGTGTTGACCGCCCAGCACCAGGACGATCAGGCCGAGACCCTGTTGCTCGCCCTGCTGCGTGGCAGCGGCGTCAAGGGTCTGGCGGCCATGCCCAGGCTGGCGCGGCTGGGCGGGGCCTGGCTGCTGCGGCCCTTGCTGGGTTATCGGCGGGACGAACTCCTGACCTATGCCCGCGCCCAGGGCCTGACCTGGATCGAGGACCCTTCCAACGGCGACATCGACTTCGATCGCAACTTCCTGCGGGCCCGCATCCTGCCGGTCCTGGCGGAACGTTGGCCTGCCTGCGCGGCCAGTCTGTCCCGCTCGGCCGCTTATTGCGCCGAGGCCCAGGGTTTGATCGCGGGGCTGGCGGCCCAGGAACTGGCCCTGCTCGGAGGCAGCCGGCCGGGAACCCTCTCCCTGGCGGGGCTCGCGGCCCGCGAACCCGCCCTCCAGGCCGCCGTGCTGCGCCACTGGCTCGCCGATCTCGGCCTGCCAACCCCGGACAGCCGCCATCTGGGGCGCATCCGCGCGGAGCTAATGCTGGCCGACCGTTACAAGCGTCTGGCCAGTCGTGCCAATGCCGATACGCCGGCAGATGCCAAGGCGGCGCGCAACTGCGGAGCCGTGGGCATTGGTCTATGTCGTACCGAGCACATGTTCTTTGAGGGCGACCGTATCAAGTCGGTGCGCGAGATGATCCTGGC
>JBATOB010000437.1:0-3000 GCA_049290655.1 Chromatiaceae bacterium
GGCCCCGCGACCCGCGTTGCCGCTGAAGGAGCCGATGGCGGCCCCCAGGGCCGCCCCACCGAGGGTACCGATGGCGGCGCCCTGGCCGGTCTGGGTCATGGTGCCGTCGGAGGCACAGCCGGTGAACAGGATGCTGATGGTGGCCGCCATGGCCACGACTTTGGTGAAACGACGGTGCATTGGGATTCCTCGCGGGTGATGGGCTGACTGGAGGGGGGCCCGGACGCTATCGGCCCGGGCACAGAGGGCTGGCCGCGATCATACCAAAGGTACGGGCAAGCGGCGTACCCGCGGGAACGTAACCGGTCAGCGTCATTGCTCGGCCAGGCGCAGTCCACGCCTGCCGCGCTGAAGCGCCCTGCCCCGGGGGTCCGCTGCGCCCGTCCCGACCAGGAGCGACGGGCGGTCCTCGCCATCAACTCGAACGCCGCCACCCGCCACCAGAACCCCAGGTACGGCGCGGCTGGTCTCGGCGTCGATCATAACCTCGACCAGTCGCGTTCCGGGCGTGGCAAGTCCCTCCGCCAGGGCCAGGCAACACTCGTCGGCGTTGCTCACCCGCCGGTAGGCCAACCGAAAGGGGCGGGCCAGCCTGCGTCAGGCCCCACCGACCCCGCCCCGGCGAGCCAGGGGCAAAAGGCCCCGGGGTCGGCGGCCACCTGGGCCACCGCGTCCTGGGTTGGGCCCGCCCAGCGCCCGGCGCGCTCCCAAATTGCGGTTTGCTCCCCGTCTCTCCGTCGGCTCGCCAGGACCCTTGCGGAGAACCTTCCTTCGATGCTAAACTCCTGCTAATTTATAGCCGCCAGCGGTTGGATTATCCTCGGGCAAGCTCACCCCGCAATCAAGTTCCAGATCCGCGACGTGTGCCACCCGCGACAACCCGGTTCCAATGTGACGCAGTCCTCTGTAATAACTTACTATTTTATCCAGACTGATTCATCGGCCCCAGCGGTTGCAGTTGGTGTCACGCAATCCCCGGGCGATCTCTTGCCATCTGTGACACCGCCTTGCTTTATATCTGATTCTTAATAAGGATATGGGAGGAAGAAAAATGGCGTTTCGATTGTGGGATCGTTCGATCATACTCAGGGTCGGTTGCTTGATGCTATTGGCGGTGGCGGCACCCGCTGGTGCGGCGGCACCGCCCCCGCAGGCCGTTGTTCACGCCGCAAGACCAGACCTACCGGAGGTGGCTCGAGGTCTTCCGATGGGCGGTGCGCTGGGGGTCTCTGGTGTCGAAATCGAGGGACTGGTCACCGACACGCTCGATCTCTCTCGATTCACGGTGTTCTCCGAGGACGCCCAGATCATCGTCGACGACGCCTACTCCGTGCCCGTTCCCGATACGGCCTATTTCCGCGGCCGCATTGCCGGCGACCCCGAATCCATCGCCGTGCTGGCGGTGCCTGAAACCGGGAACCCGAGAGGCATGCTGCTCAACCCCGCGGGCGTCTGGATGATCGAGGACCAGCGGATACCCTCGGGAAAGGGGCTGAAGGCCCGCAAATTGAAAAATTCCGAGCTTGCGGCACTCAAGCACTTCCGTTGCGGTACCGATGGCTTGGATCTGGTTCCCGAATCGCTCCCGCCAAACGCAACGGAAGGCTCTGCCTTCGGTGCGCCGGAAACGGCAGCCGCCCCGGCGGGTTATACCGCCCGGATAGCCGTGGAGACCGACGCCGAGTACTACAACCATTTCGGCAACACCACCACCGCCACCAATTACGCCGCCGACCTGTTTGCCTACGCCTCCACCATCTACGAGCGCGAGATAGGCACGAGCATGAATGTAAGCTACCTCCGCCTCTGGTCGGGTGGCACCGCTTCGGATCCCTGGACAGCCACCTCGGGCACATCCGCCGCCCTGAACGAGTTCGTGGCCTACTGGCGGAGCAACATGGCGGGTGTAAACCGCACCCTCGCGCATATGTTGAGCGGCAAGGGACTCGGCGGGGGTGTCGCCTACGTAGGTGTCCTGTGCAACAACAGCTACGCTTACGGGCTGAGCTCCAGCCTGGGCTACAATTTCACCCCGGGGACTACCCAAACCGTCTGGGATACCCTTGTGGTCACCCATGAGATCGGCCATAACTTTAACTCGCCCCACACTCACGACTACTGCGGCGTTGGCGGCAGCACCGAGCCCGTGGACGCCTGCGTGCCCAGCCAATACGGATCCGCCTGTAATGGCGCCTCCAGCCAGTACCCAGTGGGATGCCCCGGCAGCGGGAAGGGTTGCGGCACCATCATGAGCTATTGCCATCTGATCAACGGCGGCTATGCCAACATCGCCATGACCTTCGGCCTCGATCATCTCTACGGCACGCTACCGGAGCGGGTTCCGCAGCGGATGTTGGCCCACGTCCAGAGCCAGGCGACGTCCTATCCGGGATGCCTTGCCCTAATAGTGGATGATCCTCTCCTCACGGTAAGCAAGTCCGGAACAGGGGGCGGTACCGTCACCAGCAGCGATGGCGGCATCAACTGCGGCTCCGATTGCAGCCAGAACTATGCAGCAGGCACGTCGGTTTCCCTCGCCGCAAGCCCCGCGGCGGGCAGCTCATTCAGCGGTTGGAGCGGAGACTGCAGCGGCACGAGCAACTCGACTTCGGTCACTATGAATGTGGAAAAGACCTGCACCGCCACCTTCGCTTTGATCCCCACGACCACCATACACGTCGGTGACCTGGACAACACCAGCACGCGCAGCAGAACGAGGTGGAGTGCTCGTGTCACCATCACCGTCCACGATGCCAGCCATCAGCCGATATCTGGGGCAACGGTGAGCGGCACCTGGAGCAACGGGACGACGGGCAGCGCCTCTTGTACCACCGGGGCTAACGGTCAGTGCACTGTAACCAAGTCCAATCTGAAGACCAACGTGCCGAGCGTGAAGCTAACGGTGACCAATGTCACGGCAAGTGGTCGCAGTTATTCCTCCGCGATTAACCATGACCCAGAGGCGGACAGCACCGGTACAGCGATTACGGTGAACCGACC
>JBATOB010000438.1:0-14828 GCA_049290655.1 Chromatiaceae bacterium
CAGCGACCTCGGGCGATCCACGGCTACTTCCCACCGATCAGCGTCTACCGGGCCATGATGGAACGTCTTAACCAGCCCGAGAACTCCGTTCACTGACAAGTGTTGCAATTGATATTGGACTCCGCCCTAATAAATACGAGGGCTATATACTCATCCGCCTCCAGGTGGGTGGCGAAATGCTCCGTCCCGAGTCGCAGTCGTCGCCGCTTGGGGTCACGGCTGTTTGCCATGACGGTTATTCCAGGCCATCCTAACTCAACGAGCCTGGGTTCAGGGTCGATTGGTCGCTGATCATCGGGGGCCGCTGTGGCCCAATCGCGCCAGGGCCCGGGCGTCGGTCCCGCGTCCCCCGTCCAGGCCGTGCAGCAGTCAACCACTCAACCTGGCGATCCTGGAGAGCAAGATGGAAAACCCTCATGCGGGCGAAAACACTGGCGTGGATATCAAAATGCTCTTTTGGTCCATCGTGGTGTTTATGGTCAAGGCGTCGATTGCCGCTATCCCGGCGGTCATCATCCTGACCCTGGTGGGGTCGCTAGTGATGAGCATCCTCGGGAGTCTCTTCGGCGTGCCGGTTTATCACGTCTAAGGACCCAGACATTGGACCGGCTATCTGATCGTTTCAACGCCGCCCTGGCCCTGGCCGCCGTCGCCCACCAAGGGCAAATCCGTAAGGGCACCGAGAACGCGGCCGGCCTACCGTTGCCCTACATCACCCATCCGGTGGCCGTGGCCGCCTTGGTCCAGCGTTATGGCGGCGCCGAGGCCCAGATCCTCGCGGCCCTCCTCCATGATGTCCTGGAGGATGCCGGGCCCGCCTGGGCACAACCCATTCGGGACCGCTTTGGACCCGAGGTGCTCGAGCTGGTGGAGTTCTGTACCGATGGCCTGCCGGATGCGGCGGGCCTCAAGCCGCCCTGGCGCCCGCGCAAGGAGGCCTATCTTGCTCACCTGCGGGCGGCCGAGGGTCCCGGGGTCTTGGTGTGCGCCTGCGACAAGCTGGCTAACCTGCAGGCGATCCTGCTGGACCTGACGGAGATGGGCGAGGGCGTCTGGGACCGCTTTACGGGCGGCAAGGCGGGTTCGCTCTGGTACTACCGGGAACTGGTTGCCGCCTTTGACGGGCGGGTGCCGGAGCCGCTGGCGGGTGCCCTGCGGCGCGATCTGGTCAGGGTGTTGGCGTTGACGAGCGCCAGCAGCCTGGCGCTTCCAGAAGGGGAAGGGCAGGGCGGTTAGGCGCTCAGAACCGTGCCTGTAGGGATTCCACCAAGAGCCGGAAGGGTCCGGCCTGGCGGTCGGCGATGAGGAGGCCGAAGACCCTGATCCGCGTCGGGTCCAGGGGTGGTGCTGGCACCAGGCGGCCCCGAAAACTGGGCTGGAAGGCGGATAGCGGCAAGGATACCTCCCGCCACTCCCCGGCCTGGGTCGTCACCCGCGCCTGGTATTGCACCCCGTCAAAGGCGTCATCGGTGCGAATACCGAACTTGTAGGTCTGGCCATCGCCCTGGAGGCGCAGGATGAGGGCGCTGGCCCCCGCCAGACCATAGTCCCGGGGCCGGGCGCGGCTGGAGGCGAATCCGCCGTTGTTGGCCAGGGATACCTCGCCGCTGAAGACCAGCCCCGCGGGCGTTGCCTGGACCTGGCTGGCGGAGACACCGCCCATCACCTGATCATCGACCGAGGTCCAGCCCTGGGCCTGGGTAGGGTCGCGAAAGTCGATGACCAGGCGGGTGGGGGTGGGTAACTCAGCGCTCATGGATGTCTCCATAACCAGCAGGACGCAGAGCAGGGCCGCGCCGAGCCCTTGGGGGGTCAATCCTGGCCAGGACCAGTATCCAGGGCAGCATGCTTCGACCACTCGCTGCACAGCTTGCGGAAGGAGCGGCTGAGATCGAATGCCTGTTGCAGATCCATGTTTGCGGAGAACGCAGGTTGGTCGGTCATCTCCCGGTATTTACCCTTGGCCATCCGGTTAGCCAGCCAACCCTTCGCGTCGCGTGGTCGCTCAGGATCGAAACGCGGCGGAAAGTCAAACGAAAATCCCCGCTGCCCGTGCAGGGACCGGGCAGCCGCAAGAAACCAGGCTTCGTATTCCCGATTGGCCAGCACAACTGACACGGAACGTGTGGGGCACTAAGGCGCGGGCACGTTCCAAGACCTGGGGACCCAACTTGGCTGGACAGTCGTCGTCCGCATCCAGGACCACTAATATCCAGCCACCTTCGCCGGATTTGGCCGCGGCGAGAAGGAGGTGCCGGTGAAAATCCTCATCCCGGTTCAAGAACCGATCGCGTCTCACCCGGATCGGCTGCGCGATGGTTGCGGGCACCTCTGGCGAGAGCCAGGCGCCGATACGGCGCAGCAGGATCGGCAGGGCGGCCACCTCGCCGTCGCCTTCGACGATCGGGGCGACAACCCTCATGGCTGCGCATCGCCAAACAGATCCGGCTGGCGCTGATCCTCGGCGGCCAGCGCCTGAGGGTCTGGCGCAAGCTGACTGAGCCGCAAGAGTTCCCCGGCGGTGAAGAGCTGATCCCGCAGAGCCGTGCGCGAGGCGACATCGAGCACCGCGATACGGGTTTCTCCGCCAACGGCAGCCACGGCCAGCAAGGCGTTCGCCGACAGGCTCGGGTCATCGAGCAGATCCGGACTGTGGCTGGTGACGATGACCTGTGTCTGCTCGGAGGCCCGCTGGAGGGCCTCCCGCAGAGCGGCCGAGGCGCCAGGGTGCAGCGCCGTCTCAGGCTCCTCGATGCCGATGAGGGTTGGTGAGTAGTCCTGATTCCCCTGGAACAAGGCCGTCAACACGCCCAGCGCCCGCAAGGTACCGTCCGACATGTTTTGGGCGAGAAAGCGCCAAGGGTGCTTGGCACCGGCCATCTCCTGCCGAAACTCCAGCGTCTCCATGGGACCGATGGCCTTGCGCTCGACGCCATGCACCATCGGCACGACGGTTTGGAGATACTCCTGGATGACGGTCATCGCCTCCGGTGCCGTCCGCTCTAAATGGCCGATGACACTGGCGATGTTCTCCCCCGCCGGCTTCAACAGGCGGCCATCCTGTGGCTTCTGCAGTTCACGGATCAGCTTCGGGTTCAGGTTATAGAACCCCATCGCCGTCAGGGCATCGAAGACGGGCCGAAACACCGCGAGCCCAGATGCGCTGGCCAGTGCCAGGCGGTCCGGCGTCACCGCCGGGAAGGTTGCCTCGCTGCTGGCCAGGAGCGCACCACGTTCCAACCGAAAGTAGGGCCCCTTGCCGATCCCGTCGAGCACGCACTCTTCGGTCTGCACCTCGTATCCGCCACGGGATAAGGCGCCGATATTGAATGCGTAGTGGCCGGACCGACCGTCGCGGAGGCGAAACTCGAGCCGCATCCCGAAATGGGTTGGGTGACCGCTCGATCGACGGCGCACCTCAGACAGCCCACCCCGCTCGTTGAGTGCATTGTCCAGGGAACCGCTCAGGGCGTCCCGCACCAGGTGCAGGGCATCGACGAAATTGCTCTTGCCCGAACCGTTGGGGCCGACCAAGTATGTCAAGGGTCCCAAAACCACGTCACAGGTGGCGATGCTCTTGTAGTTGCGCAGTACCACGCGGGTCAGAAAGCTGGTTTCGGTCACCTGATGGCGCTCCTCAAGTACGTACTATTCGGTTGGTCATCTTCACCCCGTTCGGTGCGGCCGGCTCCCGGCCTCGCGATGTCAGCGAGCTGGGCCTGATCGCCTTGAGAGGGGGTCGCCGTCTGCCTTCCTGCCGCGCTGCTCGCGGCTACCCGGCCCCGCTTTGGTTTGGCTGGCGCAGCCGCACGCTCGGCGCGAATGCGCTCCAGCAGGACCGATGCCGGCTCGTCGTCGGGGTCCTGGGGGACCAGTTCGCCGCGGAAGGCCTTGGCGAGCAGGGCCGGCGTCAGGTGCTCGACCTGGGCGCGGGCGGCGGCGTAGCGGGCCTCTAGGCGGTCGGCGTAGGCGAAGAGGGTTTCTACTCGGCGGACGATTTCTTGCTGTTCCTCCAGCGACGGGATTCCAACGGGAAGATTCCTCAAGTCCTCAATATTGATGCCTACGTAGGCCACTCCCTTCTCAACGCGACCCAACCAACGTTGACTTGTGTCAGAGCCGATCCAATACGCCAAGAAGGACGGAGCAACCAGTTTGTTGTCGGCCGGTACTACAGCAACTTCCCGCGATACATTCCAGCCCGCCATCTCGGGCTCTGCGACTGCCACTCCGCCAAGCGTTCCTCGCACGTTCACCAGGACCTCGCCCCCATGAAGAATGGTGCGAGAGTAGCTCGCCGAAATTAATTCATCGATCCGCTTCATGCCTTCTGTGTCAATGCGAAGCCATCGTATGTTGCTCGTCCTGAGACATGGCACGCCATCAGCGACCTCATTCCCAAGTTTAACCACGCCATACGTGATCACCCGGCCCTTCTCGCACAGGTCAACCAGGGGCAGTTCCCACCATTGCGGACCGTAGCCCGGATGAAGCGCAGCGGAATCCGGGGCAACGGCGGTCACATAGCCAGGCGCCGCGGACTCGGCGACCTCGTCTTTGGGGTCCGCCTGCGACGGTGCTCCGCCTGGCTGGGCGGCCCGCCAGTCTGCCGTCAGCCTTCCAGAGACCGCAGCAGCAAGGGCGGCCTGCCGGAAGCGTTTGAGGATGTCGGGCACGCGGTCGAGGTGTTCGCGGCAGGCGTCCACCCGCGCCAGGACCGCGTCGAGCTTGTCGGCGATGCGCTTTTGCTCGTTAAGGGGGGGCACCGAGACATGCGTCTGCTCGAACTTTCCCTTAGTGACATGGCGCAAACCTACCCCGCCGTGGGCAATACCTATGAGGTCATTCAGCCTTTGGTTAATGGCGAAGCGAAAATATCTCTTGTCGAGCATATCCTCGTCGAAATCGACGCGGAAGATGTGCTGGTTGAGGACTGCTTCAGCGCCGCGCCAGACGTGAGCACCGAATGAAGTCCCGGGCGTCCCGGACCATGCGAACAGCAGCTCACCACCGCGAAGATGATACCGGGCATCGAACTCGCCGAGGAAGTGATTGTAGGGCGCGCTTGGGTTATTCAGATTCTGAATCCGAACAATTGGGATACCGCGTATCTGCCATTCCGACGGCTTAAAAGCCCGCCCATTATTCAGGGTGCATAAGGACCCAATCGGCGCATGCTCCCACCCGTTGGGCAGATCCGTCATGCCGGAACTTCCTGGTCTGGCTCACACGCTCCGGCGTGGGAGCAAGCACCGACGCTCCAGCGTCGCGGCCCAGGTATGGACGCGCATCGCGGGAGGCAGGAGCCGGGAGCGGTGAGCGTCGCGCTTCGGGCCGCCGGAGCGTCCAGGACTGCATTCCCACGCGGAGCCTGGGCACGAGGGGGCACGGTGCTTGGCTCGCGGCTCATGGCTCCACCTCCTCAATTTCCTCCCCTAACTCGGCCAGAATGCCGCGCAGTTCCTCCAGGGCCCCCTCCAGCTCCAGCATGGCCTCCTGGGCCAAGACCGCGGGCTCGGGCAGGTCGTCGCCGTTGTCGGCGCTGTCGTCCCTGAGCCAGGCGATGTCGAGGCTGTCGCCGCGCTCGGCGATCTGCTCCCGGGTGAAGCGGCGGAAGCGGCCGGCCTCGCCGGTATCCACCCGGGCACCCAGGGCCTCGGGGCCGCCGAGAGGGTCGTCGCCGAAGGCGGCCTCGAACTCGGCGAAGTGGGCGCGGGTGAGCTGGGTGCGCTTGCCGTACTGGGGCATATTGGCGCGCAGGTCGTAGACCCAGACCTCCTGGGTGTTGCCCTTGTCCGACCTGCTCCCTTCAGGGCCACGGGTGAAGAACAGCACGTTGGTCTTCACCCCCTGCGCGTAGAAGATGCCGGTGGGCAGACGCAGGATGGTGTGCAGGTTGCACTTGTCCATCAGGTCGGCGCGGATCTGGCGCCCGACGTTGCCCTCGAACAGGACGTTGTCCGGCAGGACCACGGCGGCGCGCCCGCCGGTCCTCAGGCCCCGGTAGATGTGCTGGAGGAAGCAGAACTGTTTGTTGCTGGTCGGAAAGGTGAAGTCGGTGCGGGAGGACAGGCCGCCGCCCTTCTTGGTGCCGAAGGGCGGGTTGGTGAGGATGAGGCTGGCCTTGGGCAGGGCCTGGCCCTCGGGGCTCAGGGTGTCGCCGTAGCGGATGCCGCCGGTCCCCGATCCTGCCTGGGGGTCGGAGTCGATACCGTGGAGCATCAGGTTCATGAGGGCCAGGCGGTGGGTATCCTGGACGTGCTCCATGCCATAGAAGGTGGTGCGGCGGTACTTGCGCTGCTGGGCCTCGGTCCAGCCGTCTGGGTCGGTCTGGGCGCGCAGGTAGTGGTTGGCGGCGATAAGGAAGCCGCCGGTCCCCGCCGCCGGATCCTGGATGATGTCGGCCAGGGTCGGGCGCATGACGGCGACCATGCTGTCGATCAGCGGGCGCGGGGTGAAGTACTGGCCGGCGCCGGACTTCTTCTCGTTGGCGTTCTTCTGGAGCAACCCCTCGTAGAGGTCGCCCAACCCCTCCTGGCGGGCGCTGTACCAGTCGAGCTTGTCGATCTCGGCCACCAGGGTGGAGAGGGTGGCGGGCTTGCGGATGAAGGAGCTGGCGTTGGCGAAGATCTCCCGCACCAGCCGGGAGCCGTGGGTGCCCAGGTGGATGAGCAGGATCTTGTAGAACTCGAGGCGATCCGGGGCGGCCCGGGCCTCCAGGTCGGCCCAGCGGTAGCCGGTTGGGAGCTGGTCCTCGGTGCCGGTCTCCTGAGCCATCTTGAGGAACAGCAGGTAGGTCAGCTCGGTGACGTACTGGTGGTAGGTGACCCCGTCATCCTTGAGGATGTTACAGAGGTTCCAGAGCTTGGCGACGATGTCGTAGGTGACGTTGCTCATGCGGTCGGTCGGATGGCGTCCAGGAGTTGTGCGGCGGTGACGATGGGCGGGCTGAGCGCGGTGCTCAGGGCCAGCAGGTCCGCGTCTCCGGTGACGAGGTATTGGGCCTGGCCGGCGAGGGCCAGCTCCAGGAAGGGCAGATCAAAAGGGTCGCGGCAGATCGGGGTGTCGGGTGCCGGGGCGGGGATGGTCACCGTCTCGCACCAGGGCAGGTAGTCGGCCAGCAACTCCTCCTGCTCGGCGGCGCTGAGCTTGAACTTCGGGTAGCCCAGGGCGCGCAGCAGTTCGTCGGCGGTGGCGGTCGCGATCAGGGGCAGGATGCGGCCCTCCTGCCAGGCCAGGCGCAGGGCCCCGGTCTTGCCGCCGCCGAAGACCAGGGCGGACAGGACCAGGTTGGTGTCGAGGACGACCCGGGGGGCCGAGGGGGCTGGGCTCAAGGTCCGGGCGCTCAGGAGGGATCGGGCCGGCGTGCCCAGGCGACGGCCTGGTCGATGTCTTGGTCGGTCAGATTGAGCTCGGCCAGCTTGGCCCGCACGGCATTGGCCCGCTGGATGCGGACCGGGGTCAGGACGATCTGGCCGTTGCGGGCCTCGACCTCGAAGTAGTCGGTGGCACCCACCAGGTCGGTGACGACCTTGGGCAGGGTGAGCTGGTTCTTGGCGGTCATTTTGGCGAGCATGGCGCCATCCTCTGAAAGTAAGGAGTCCTTACCTTAGCGCGGCGCGAGGGTCCAGGCAACCGGGGTACCGGGGTACCGGGGTACCGGGGTACCGGGATCATGCGGCGACAGGCTCCCACAGGGCGGCGTTGAAGGCATCGAGCACCCCCGTCAGCTCGCCGGCGAAGACGCGGTTCAGCCGGGTGAAGCCTCCCCCCTCGCGTTTGAAGATGAGGTCCGGATCGTCCAGGGCGGCGCGGTCCACGATGAGGATGGCCTTGGTCTGGGCGGCGATGCGTTGGAGCCATTGGCGCTGGGGGTTGGTCCAAGGGCGGGAGGCGAGGATCCGCGCCAGGGCGCCGTCCACCCGTTGGTCGTAGGGGACCAGGGGGTCGCCGATGGCGGCCTGGCGGATGTGGCCGACGATGCGTGCCGCGATCTCCTGGTTGGTCAGGTCGCGCCAGGCGGCGGTGAGCTGGGCCTCGTTGAATCCAGCCTTGTCCAAGGCCAGGGCCAGCTCGCGCAGTTGTTGGCGGGTGAGGTCCCGCGGGCGGGTGAGCACCGTGAGCAGGGCGGGGATTTCGTTGCGGTGGCCTGCGATGTAGTCGGTGAAGGCCCGCAGGTAGTCCTCTGGGCGCAGGGCCTGACCGTAGCCGTGCTCGGCACGACGCAGGCGGTCCGGGTGGCTGGAAAGGTAGACGGGATCGGTGGGGCCCTCGCCTTTGCGGTCGAGGATCTCGCCCAGGTCTGGATGCGCCGCGAACCAGACGCCGATCTCGGCCAGGGGCAGGCTGCGCAGGTGCTGGATGAAGGCGGCCGGGTCCATGCCGGTACAGGTCTCGAAATCGCGGGCGGCCGTCTCGCTCAGGTGGTGCCGCTTGCGCTGGAGCTTGGCGATGAGCTGGTCGCGCACCAGGACCCGCTCCTCGTCGGTCTGGACCTGGGTCAGCTCGGCGGCGAGTTGAGTGAAACCGATGCTGGGGTCGATCACCACTGGGCGCATGGCGGTCAGACCCGCCAGGGCTTCGTAGATGCGCACGGCATCAAAGATGCGGAAGCGCTCCTTGCCGATCTCGTCGCACGGACGGGTCGCACGCCCGAGCATCTGGTCGAACAGGATGCGGCTGCTGACCCGGCGCAGGAAGACCAGGTTGCAGATCTCGGGCACGTCGATGCCGGTGGTGAGCAGGTCCACCGTGACCGCCACATTGGGGTTGCGCTCGTTCTTGTAGCGGCGGATCAGCTCCAGGGGCCGGTCGGCGGCGCCGGTGATCTTGATGACCGCGTCGTCCTCCACGCTGCCGTAACGGTCGCGGAAGGCCTGTTTGAGCAGGTCCACCACCAGGTCCGCATGGGCGTCGGTGGCGCAGAAGATCAGGGTCTTTTGGCGGGAGGCGGGGTCCAGTTCTCCGGCCAGGTAGTCGCAGACCACGCGATTGAAGGGCTCGGTGATGACCTTGCGGTTGAAGGCATCGACCTCGAATTGGATCTCGTCGGGCGTCGTGAAGAGGTCGAGCCGCTGTTCGCGAGGCTGCCACACGGACACCTGCTCGCCGGCCTTCCAGCGGATGCCGGTGGTGGACAGCTCGGTGTGGATCTGCACCGGGGGGTCGTGATCCACCAGGTAGCCGTCAATCACCGCCTCGCGGTAGCTGTAGAGGTAGATGGGAGGGCCGAAGATCTCGGTGGTATGTAGGGCTGGGGTGGCCGTGAGCCCGACCTTGACGGCATCGAACCAGTCCAGCACCCGGCGGTATTTGGAGATGTAGTCTTCGTAGCCGCGAAACCCGAGCTCGGTGTCGGACAACTCCCGGTCCAGCAAATAGCCGCGGTGGCATTCGTCCACCACGATGCAGTCGTATGCATCCACGGGCGGCGGGGGATTGTCATTGCCCGCGGCCAGCACGCGCTGGACCATGCCCTGCACCGTGGCGATATGCACGGCGGTGTCGGTATCGGGCTGCGCCACGTCCAGATCCTTGATGCCGAAGATGTCGGCGAAGGTCTGGAGGTTTTCCATGCGCGTATCCTTGAAGGCGTTGGTGGCCTGCTCGCCCAGGGCGGAGCGGTCCACCAGGAAGAGCACGCGGCGGAAGCGTTGGGCCTTCAGCAGCCGGTAGATCAGGGCGACGCAGGTCTTGGTCTTGCCGGTGCCGGTGGCCATGGCCAGTAGCATGGCGCGCTGGCCCTGCGCGATGGCCGATTCCACCGCCAGGATCGCCACCTGCTGGTAGTGACGCAGCCAGAAGCCATAAGCGAAGGGCGCGGCAAGGAGCCGGGTATGGGCCGCTTCGGCGTCCTGCTTGAGCAGGGCGGTCAGGCCCTCCGGGCTGTACCAGCCGTCCAGGGCGCGGCCGAGGTTCTCCGGCCGGCGCAGGTCACAGAACCAGATACCGCTCTTGGTGGCAAGCTGGCGCAGGTAGGGCCGGCCGTTGGTGGAGAAGGCGAAGGGGACACGGTACTCCCCACCGGTGCCGTAGTTGGCGGCGGGGAGCAGGGTCTCCGGGGACGGTTTGAAGCCTCGGCTGTAGCGCTTGGCCTGCTGGAGGTGACCGGGAACGTCGGTGTTCTTGCGCTTGGCCTCGGCCGTGGCCAGCGGCATGAGCCCGACGAACAGGCCATAGTCGGCGGGGCCGCTCTCGGTGGGCCACTCGGCGATGGCAAGGTTCTTGCCCCTCTCGGGGCGGGTGCCCGCGGAGTAACGGATGCGCTCCGAGTCCGCGATCCATCCCGCCTGGCGCAGTTGCTCGTCGATCAGCTTGCGGGTCTCGGCTTCATCGAGCTGGACGGCCGCGGCGGCGGTATTGGCGGCTCGGATGACCTGGTCGATGGCGCTCGGCGGATCCAGGCTCGCCTGGGCCTGGCGATCCCGGAGCCGCTGTTCCAGCGCGGCCCGACCCTGATCCGCCTCTAGGGCCATCTGCTCCCAGAATGCCCTTTCATCGGTAGCGGCGCCGAGTTGTGCCTCGACGGATTGCAGACGCCCGACGGCCTCCCGGTGTTTTGTCTGGTGCTCGGCGAGTGACAGGCGATCAAGCTCGGCGCGCAGGTCCTGGGTCTCGTCCCGGGGCGGGGCGGGAGGGACGAAGGGCCCGGACTTGAAGGTGGCGTTCTTGAAGGTACGGTGGAACCAGACCGAAAGCTGCCAGGCGATTTTGAGGGCGGTGAGCGCCCCTTTGTGGTCGCCCTCCAGGCCATGGGCCGCGGCGTTGCCGCTGCGCCGGACCTGGTCGAAGAGTTGGGCGATCTCGCGAGGAACCAGTCCGTGGTCACGCAGCCGCCGCAGCAGGTCGAACTGGGTCTCGGCGGGGGATTCGTACAGGCCGACCTTGGCCGCGATCATCTGACCCAGGAGCTCCGTGAGCTGGCGGAGCTTGATCAGCGAGGTGTTGGGATCCTCCGGGAAGTACCGCTCTGCCAGCAGCCCCAGGCGCAGGAGCTGGTCATCGTGCTCCCCCAGGTGGGCGAAGTTACTGCAGAGCGGCTGGGCTGATGTCATGGGTGGGACTGCCGTGGAGACGGGGATGTGGCTCTTTGGGGGTCAATCCTGGCCAGGACCAGGACCCAGGGCAGCCCCTTGGGATTCTATCTCTCCCAGGACCAAGGCTCGGGAAACCCCTCGGGGTCATCCTATGCCTAGGGGCGAGACCCCGAACAGCCACTTATGGGCCCAGAGCAGGAAGACGACATAGAGGGCGAGTCCGGCGCCGATGGCGATCAGGTCGTTGGCTTTACGGCGGGGGGCGCCCTGGACCACCGGGGCCTGGCGGGTGAGGAGGGAGATGCGGTCCGTCAGGGACCAGGCCAGGAAGCTGCCGAAGAGCACCAGGTCCGCCAGATTGCCGTTGGCGGTCAGGTGGGCCAGGGCCCAGACGATCACCGCGGTCAGCATGGGGTGGACGACCGCGGCCTGGATGCGGCCGGGCAGATAGGTGGCCAGGAGCAGGGGAAAGACCGGCAGCATGATCAAGAGGCTCAGGTGGCGGGTCCAGATCGGAGGGGAGTAGATATAAAGGGGCGCGGCCCGGGCGAGGCCATAGCCCCAGACGATCAGGATGAAACCGACCAGGCCTACCAAGCTGGCGATGCCCTGCCAGGTGGTCAGGCCCAGACGCGCCACCAGGCGTCCGCGCCAGGCGGGGGCGAGGAAGCCCAGGGAGTGCATGCCGAGGAAGAGACAAAGGCCAAGTATGAGAATGGTCACGAGGGGTCTCCGGGGGATGAGTAAGGATGGGGTCGAGGGGGTAAGGGCGGGAAATCGCTGCTGGCGGTCCGGGCCCGGGCTTGGGACAATACTACCGGAAGCCAGCCGCCCCTGTCCCCGCCCTTGCCCACCCTCACCTCAAGGTCATCACCCTTGGACAGCCTGATCGAAGCCCGCAATCTGGTCCGGACCTACCCTGGCGTGCGCGCCGTGGATGGGGTGAGCTTTGCCGTTGCCCCGGGCCGCTGTTTCGGACTCCTGGGTCCCAACGGGGCTGGCAAGACCACGACCCTGGAGATGCTGGAGGGCATCCAGACGCCGACCTCCGGCGAGGTCCGCTACCGGGGTCGGCCCCTGGACGCCGCCTATCGCGAGGCCGTCGGCATCCAGTTCCAGGCCACCGCCCTCCAGGATTTCCAGACCGTGGCCGAGTCCCTGGAGATGTTCGCCGCCCTCTATCGCCGCACCACCGACCGCGAGGAACTGGTCCGGCTCTGCAACCTGGGCGAGATCCTGGACCGGGACACCCGCAAGCTCTCCGGGGGCCAGCGCCAACGCCTGCTGTTGGCCATCGCCCTGGTGAACGAACCGGAACTGGTCTTTCTGGACGAGCCCACCACGGGGCTCGATCCCCAGGCCCGGCGCAACTTTTGGGGCCTGATCGAGACGGTGCGCGGGCGCGGGACCACGGTGGTGCTCACCACCCACTACATGGAAGAGGCCGAGCGCCTGTGCGACGAGATCGCCATCGTGGACCGGGGGCGGATCATCGCCCATGGCAACCCGGCTCAACTGGTGCGGGAACGGTTTCCGGCCACGGTGATCCGGCTGCCCGCCGCCGGCTGGCCCCCCCAAGCGCCCCTGCCGGCGGGTGCCGTGAACCGTAATGGTGAGATTGAATTGTTTGCCGAGGCGGTGCCGCCGGTCCTCAAGGAGTTGGAAGCGGTCGGGGCGGACCTCCGGGCCCTGCGGGTCGCGACCCCCAATCTGGAGGACCTCTTCATCAAGCTGACGGGACACGACTTGCGGACATGAGCGGCAGGCCCCCCTCGTCGGACCCCCTGCACTCGGGAACTTGGGAGTAGCCAATATGTGGCGTCGTATCCTTGCCGTCCTCGTCGCCCGCAACCGGGAGTTTTACCGGGACCGCGCGGGCCTGGGGTGGAACATCTTCATGCCTATCCTGATGGTATTGGCCTTTGCCGTTATCTTCAGCGGCGACCCGGAAGCCCCCTTCAAGGTCGGGGTGGTGAGGGTGGAAGGGGCTCTGCCGCCCGCCACGACGGGATTCCTGGCCCTCGACCACATTCACTTCGTCCCCGTTACGGATCTGGAGGGCGCCATCACCCAGGTGGATCGCCACCAGCTCGACCTCTTGCTGGACCCCCGCCCCCAGCCCCTCGCCTATTGGGTCAATCTGGAGTCCCCCCGGGGTTATCTGGCGGAGCGACTCCTGCTCGGGGCCGAGGCCGGGGCCTCTGGACCCGCCCGGTCTACGGGCGCGGAACCGGAGCGGCGGACCCGTAGTGGCGCCGCCCTGCGCTACGCGGACTGGGTGCTGCCGGGGATTCTGGCCATGAATGTGATGTTCTCCAGCCTCTGGGGGGTGGGCTGGGTGATCGTGCGATATCGCAAGAATGGCGTCCTGCGCCGGCTCAAGGCGACGCCCCTGACCCCCTTCGAATTTCTCACCGCCCAGGTGCTGTCCCGTCTGCTGGTGGTGATGGCCGCGAGCCTCTTCATTTATCTGGGGGTCGATCTGCTGCTCGATTTCCCCATGCGCGGCTCCTATGCCGCCCTGGTCCTCATCTATGCCGCCGGCGCCCTTTGCCTCATCAGCCTGGGGCTCATCGTCGCCTCCCGGTGGCGCACGGAGGAACTGGCGAATGGTGTCCTCAACCTCATCTCCTGGCCCCTGCTCCTGCTGTCCGGGGTCTGGTACTCCATGGAAGGCACCAGCGGCATCGCCCGCTTCCTGTCCCAACTCTCGCCCCTGACCCATCTGGTGGCCGCGGCCCGCCGCGTCATGATCGACGGCGCCCAGGTGGTGGACGTCCTGCCACAGGTCGCCCTCCTCGCGGCCCTGGCGCTGGTCTTTATCGGCATCGCCGCCTGGCTGTTTCGATGGGAATAGCCGGGACGGCAGTCCGCCGCCATATCCTGGTCGATCTGGCCAATCAGCGCCTGCGTCTGTTCGAGGATGACGCCTTGTTGCTGGAGGCCGCCGTCTCCACTGGCCGCAATGGCCCCGGCGAGGGGCGTGACAGCGGCTGTACCCCGGGTGGCCTGCATCGGGTGCGCATCCGCATCGGGGCCGGCTGTCCAACCGGCACCGTGTTCGTCGGCCGCCGGCCCACGGGCGAGATCCACGGCCCCGAGTTGGCGGCGTGCTTCCCGGAACGGGACTGGATACTCACCCGCATCCTCTGGCTGACCGGCCTGGAGCCCGGTCGCAATCGCGGCGGGCGGGTCGATACCTTGCGGCGTTACATCTATATCCACGGCTGTCCGGAGGCGGCACCCATGGGGGTGCCCCTGTCACACGGCTGTATTCGCATGCGCGACGCGGACCTGCTGCGACTCTTCGACCTGGCCCCGGCGGGAACCCTGGTGGAGATCCACTGACCGGCCTGCGTTGGGGTTCCCACTCGCCACGGCTTTGTCTTTACCTCAGTCTGGAGGTTTTTCTTGTTCTCGCTCCTGCTTTCCCGCTTCGGCTCGGCGCTGCTGGTGGTTTTGGGGGTTTGTACCCTGGTCTTTCTGCTGATCCATCTGGTGCCGGGCGATCCCGTGGAGGCCATGCTGGGCGAGAGCGCCCAGCCGGCGGATCGGGAGGCGCTGCGCGCCGCCCTCGGCCTGGACCGACCGGTCAGCGAGCAGTATCTGGAATATCTCGGTCGTCTGGTCCGCCTCGATCTGGGTGAGTCCTTCCAGGATCGCCGGCCGGTACGGAGCATTCTGGGCGAGCGCCTCCCGGCGACCCTGGAGCTGACCGCCGCCGCCCTGACCCTGGCCCTGACCCTGGCCCTGCCGCTGGGGGTGCTGGCGGCGCGCCATCGGGGCAGTCGC
>JBATOB010000439.1:0-8065 GCA_049290655.1 Chromatiaceae bacterium
AGCGCATAGCGTTCCATACGGCGCCCTGGTCGATATAGGTAATCGACTCACCAAGGAACTTGCCCATTCCGGCCTGATAAAGCTGTTGCAGGCGGTCGAGCAATTCAAAGTGGGTGTCATAGGCGACCCCTTTCCAATAAAACTTGAGTTCTTGCGGGTTCTCGGTCTCGTCCACCAGTTTGCACAGAAACAGATTGACCAATTTGTCGAAGGCGTTTTCACGCCCGGAAACATTGTGTTGGCGCAGGATGGTGGCGAAATCGTGGTACTGCTTTTGCTGGTCGGCGGCGGAAATGGCTTGCAGATCGGCCAGGGAGTATTTGTCCTTGCCAATGTGATAAGGCTGGATGTTGGCCTCGAAAATGCCTTTCGTCGTGAAGTCGCGCTTGTAGGTGTCGCGCCAGACGGCATAGCGCTCCTTGACGTCGGTGGCGTCCTTGAAGCTCTTGAAATGCGGGTTGTCAGCCAAGTATTTCGGGTTGTCGCGGTGGGCGACGACATGGCTGGTGTAGGTGAGCGCGCCGCCGTCGAAATCCGCTGTATAGAGACATAGAAACTGGGTCGAAGGAATCTGCTGGGCATAGCTGAAAAGCTGATCGCCTTGTTGCAGCGTCTTGTTCCAGGCCCGCGTGAACTCGCTACCAGCGGTTTTGCACTCGATGATGAGCAGGGGCCGGTCTTCGTTGTCCTTGACCAGGATGTCGGCGCGTCCGCCACTGGCGCCGTGCCCCAGCTTCCATTTGGGTTCCAGTTCGATGTGCTCGGGTTTGTAGCCTTTCTCCAGCAAGCGGTAGACACACTCGAACACCACGAAATTTTCGCTGGCGGAGAAATTGCAGGTTTGCCGTTCGTTGATGACCAAACCCTGGGCTTCGGGGTAGGAAATCGCCTGCTTGGCGATGTCGATTTCCAGCGTGGCCGTGCCGATGGTCTTGGCATAACGCGAGGCGCGCTTGCTGAAACCGAGGGCGGAGAGCAAGCCGGGTAGGTTGACTTGGGTTATCACTCAACCTCCCTCGTGGTAAAGGCGTAATGCAGCAGTTCTAGATGTGTGGCGCGGGTCAGTTAAGCTCAATATTCGGGTGCGCTGCCAGGCCAAGACCCAAGACCCAAGACCACGGAGGGTAAAAGTTGTGCGGATAAAGCGTTGTAGGCATGGATCGTGAAATAGGCCGAGACTATCGAAAGACCCGCTCCGGCCACTATTTTCTCCGCGAGGAAATCGGCAACCTTGCCGTGCGAGTAGTTGTCGCGTAGACCGAAGCTGTTGGGCTCGCTGCTTTTTGCCATCATTTCATTTCTCGCCGTGCCTGCTGCGGGCACCGCAACGGCTGCCGCCTAGGCCAGACCGGGGATGTGGTCGGTTAAGCCGGATGCTGGTCCCGACGGGACCTCGACCTTTGCTTACAATGCGGCTGGCGCACTGAGGCTCGCCCGACAGCGGAATTGCGGACTGGGAGAAGGTAGGGGGTCGCTGCGCAAACTGGGATCAGGCAATTTTGCCACGCAGTATCGCCATCGGTCTGCCCAAGATGAACCGCCGCCGCGCTCAAATCTCCCGATAGATCTCCGCCCCTTCCTTGCGAAACTCATCGGCCTTTGCCTTCAGACCCTCCGCCAGCGCCGCCTCGATGTCGGCGATCCGGTGGGCTTCGGCATAGTCGCGCACCTCCTGGGTGATGCGCATGGAGCAGAAGTGGGGGCCGCACATGGAGCAGAAGTGGGCGACCTTGTGGGCCTCGTGGGGCATGGTCTCGTCGTGGTACTCGCGGGCGCGCTCCGGGTCCAGGGACAGGTTGAACTGGTCCTCCCAGCGAAACTCGAAGCGGGCCTTGGACAGGGCGTTGTCACGCACCTGAGCGCCAGGCAGGCCCTTGGCCAGGTCGGCGCCGTGGGCGGCGATCTTGTAGGCGATGATGCCGTCGCGCACGTCCTGTTTGTTGGGCAGGCCCAGATGTTCCTTGGGGGTGACGTAGCAGAGCATGGCGGTGCCGTACCAGCCGATGTTGGCGGCGCCCATGGCGGAGGTGAGGTGGTCGTAGGCGGGGGCTATGTCGGTGATCAGGGGTCCCAGGGTGTAGAAGGGGGCCTCGAAACAGTCGGTAAGCTCCTTGTCCACGTTTTCCTTGATCATCTGCAGGGGCACATGCCCCGGACCCTCGATCATGACCTGGACGTCGTGCCGCCAGGCGATCTGGGTAAGCTCCCCCAGGGTCTCGAGCTCGGCGAACTGGGCGGCGTCGTTGGCGTCGGCGATGGAACCGGGGCGCAGGCCATCGCCCAGGCTGAAGCCGACGTCGTAGGCCTGCATAATCGCGCAGATGTCCTCGAAGTGGGTATAGAGGAAGTTTTCCTGGTGGTGGGCCAGGCACCACTTGGCGAGGATGGAGCCACCCCGGGAGACGATGCCGGTCACCCGATCCGCCGTCAGGGGGACATAACGCAACAGGACCCCGGCATGGATAGTGAAGTAGTCCACCCCCTGCTCGGCCTGCTCGATGAGGGTGTCGCGGAACATCTCCCAGGTCAGCTCCTCCGGCTTGCCGTCCACCTTCTCCAGGGCCTGGTAGATGGGCACGGTGCCAATGGGCACGGGGGCATTGCGCAGGATCCACTCACGGGTCTCGTGGATGTTCTTGCCGGTGGAGAGGTCCATGAGGGTGTCGCCCCCCCAGCGGGAGGACCAGACCATCTTCTCCACCTCTTCCTCGATGCTGGAGGTGACCGCCGAGTTGCCGATGTTGGTGTTGATCTTCACCCGGAAGTTGCGCCCGATGATCATGGGCTCCAGCTCCGGATGGTTGATATTGGCGGGGATGATGGCTCGCCCGGCGGCCACCTCGGCGCGGACGAATTCCGGGGTGATGGACTCCGGCAGCCGGGCGCCAAAGCCATGCCCCGGGTGCTGGCGCAGCAACTTGGCGTACCGGGGATCGGCGCGCAGCTCCTCCAGGCGCAGGTTCTCGCGGATGGCGATGAATTCCATCTCCGGGGTGACGAGACCCTGGCGGGCATAGTGCATCTGGGTGACGTTGGCCCCGGGCTTGGCGCGGCGCGGGACCCGGATGTGTTCGAAGCGCAGGTGGGCCAGGCCCGGGTCCCGCTGGCGCTGACGGCCGAAGGCGGAGCTGGGGCCGGTGAGGCGCTCGGTGTCGCCACGCTCCTCGATCCAGGCCCTCCGCAGGTCTGGCAGGCCCGCCAGGAGGTCGATGTGGGCTTGCGGGTCCGTGTAGGGTCCCGAGGTATCGTAGATGTAGATGGGTGGATTCTCTTCCACGCCACGCTGGGTCTGGGTATCCGTCTGGCTCACCTCCCGCATGGGCACGCGCAGATCGGCGCGGGACCCCTGGACGTGGATCTTGCGCGAACGGGCGAAGGGCTGGGTGGCCGCGTCCGAGAGACGGGCCGTGTTACGGATAAAGTCCTGGGGAATGGCGCTCATGACGTCTGATCTCGATGGAAAGGGGGCAGGCAGGCGCGGCGCGATCGGCCGTCTCGCCCGGAGGGTCCCGCGCCGGCCTTAACCTGGGCTGCTTGGCTGGCCCTCCTCGAGCCCGAGGCGGCGCAGGATACGCGCGACATAGGACTGGGTCTCCTGGTAGGGGGGGACCCCGCCATGCTTCTCGACCGCCCCTTCTCCGGCGTTGTAGCCGGCCAGGGCCAGCTTGACATCGCCATCAAAGTGGTCGAGGAGCCAGCGCAGATAGGCCATGCCGCCGTTCAGGTTTTGCTCCGGGTCCCAGACATCCTTGACCCCGAAACGATTGGCGGTCGCGGGGATGAGTTGCATCAGACCCTGGGCATCCTTAGGCGAACGGGCCTGGGAATTGAAATTGGATTCCGCCTCGACCACGGCCAGGACCAGGCTGGGATCAAGCTTGTATTTAGGGGCCAGGCTATGGATCAGCTTGGCGATCTCGCCGGTGGCCGGATGGGTGCGCAGGACCATGCGAGTGGTTTCACCGCCTCCGCCGCCGCCCGGGTTGCAGGAAGGGAGACGCTTGGGATCGGCGGTGACCTTGAGGAGCTTGAGCTGAGTAGCGGCCATGGCATGCCGCGCCTTGACCGCCTCGCCAAACCAGGCGGCGGCGAGTTCCGGATCACGCTTGACGCCCCGGCCGTAGGCATAGAGGTAGCCAAGACGATATTTGGCGTCGCCATCTCCCATTTTTGCCGCGTGGCAATAGAGCTTGACCGCCTTGTCGGCATCCTGCCCAACGCCAACGCCAGTCTCATAGCGCATACCCGATGCGGTGAGCAGGTGCATGTCCTGACTGCGCATGGCCTCGTCGAAGACCTTGTCCGCCTTCGCGTCGGGGGTCTTTTCCGCCGCCTGGGTAGCGGCATGGGGCACGGCCGTCAGCAATAGGGCCGTCAGCAGGGGAAGGGTTTTCATCTTTCGCATCATCTCGCCACCGATAGGGGGATGGGGTGGTGCGCCGGATGCCAACCTGGACCCCTGGGTCCAGGCTCCCGCGCCAAAGGCCATAACATTTTTAGTTTCCGACATGACGGCCCGAAAAGCCACCATAAAATGGTCCGAGGGTCGGGCCAGACTCGCACCGCCCCACGGCAAGGTTCAAGCCTCGGTCTCCAGGACCGGCAGGGCCGCCACCCCATGGGAGGCGCGGTGAACCAGAATATTGACCAGGCGCAAGGTGGCCGCGATGGCGGCGAAGACCTGATTGGTATGGACGCCGCGCGTGCGGACCGGACCTTCCTCGCCGGCCCAGGTAATGATGCACTCGGTGAGGGCATCGGTCCGGCCGCCCTTGGGAATGCGCACCTCGTAGTCGATCAAGCCAGGGAGCGCGAGGCCATGACGGCGCAGGACCTTGGCGAGGGCCTTGATGAAGGCATCAAAGCTGCCGTTGCCGCTGCCGGCGGCGTAATGGACTCCCTCGCCGACGCGCACGCGGATGCTGGCGGTGGAGGGCAGGTCCATGGCGCTGCTGACATTGCAGGCCAGCAATTGGACATGGTTGTAGTCCTGGCTCTCCAACACCTCGGCGATGATGAAGGGCAGGTCGTCGGTGGTGATGGTCTTTTTGGAGTCTCCCAGTTCGACGACGCGCTGGAGCACCTTGCGCTGGTTTTCCTCCGACAGGCTGATATCGAGCTTTTCCAGGTTTTTGGCCAGGGAGGCCTTGCCGGCGAGCTTGCCGAGGGCGTACTTGCGGCGGCGGGCAAAGCGCTCCGGACTCAACTGGGTATGGTAAAGGCTCCCCTTGCGATCACCATCGGCGTGGATACCGGCGGTCTGGGTGAAGACGTCCTCGCCAACGATGGGGGCATTGTCGGCGATGCGCTTGCCGGAGAAGTATTCCACCAGCTCGCTGACCCGCACCAGATGGGTCTCGTCGATAGACAGCTTCATGCCCAGGTGGTCGCGCAGATTGACGGCGACCTCCGCCAGGGAGGCGTTACCGGCGCGCTCGCCCAGGCAGTTGACGGTGCAATGGACCGCCGCCGCCCCCGCCTGGGCCGCGGCCAGGACGTTGGCGGTGGCGAGGCCATAGTCGTTATGGGGATGGAAATCGAACTTGAGCCCCGGGAAACGGCCCAGCATGTCCGCCAGGGCGGCGAAGACCCGCTCCGGGATCATGACGCCCAGGGTGTCGGGCAACATGATGTGCCCCAGCCCCGTATCCGCCAGCCGCTCCACTAGACCGTAAACATAGTCCCGGTTGTCCTGGTAGCCGTTGGACCAGTCCTCCAGATAGATGTTGACCCCCAGCCCCCGATCCTGGGCGAGGCGGATGTTGTCGCGCACCTCCTCCGCGTGCTCGTCAAGGGTCTTGCCAAGCTGGCCATGACAATGTTTTTCACTGCCCTTGGCAAGGAGGTTGAGCACGCGCCCGCCGGCCTGGCGGATCCAGTCGACGCTACGGCCGTGATCGACAAAGCCCAGCACCTCGACGCGGCCGTCCAACCCCTGGCCCCGGGCCCAATCGATGATATTGGACACGGCGGCGAGTTCGCCGCTGGAGACCCGCGCCGAGGCCACCTCGATGCGATCCACCCGCACCAGTTCCAGCAACGCCTTGGCGATATTGGTCTTTTCATCGGGGGAGAAGGAGACGCCCTGGGTCTGTTCGCCATCCCGCAGGGTGGTGTCGAGGATGAGGATGGAGGGGGCCTGGCCGCTCATAGGCTTGCCGCCTCCAGGGTGTCGCGGATATGGGCACGGATGGCGTCCGCGCTGGCCTCCAGCCGGGCGCAACGGGTCTCCTTTGCCAACAGCCCTTGCAGGGACGGCGGCGGCGGCGCCTCGTGGCCAATGGCTTGGGTCACGGCCTCGCCAAACTTGGCGGGGTGGGCGGTGGCCAGGCAGATGACGTCCCCATGGCCCTGGGCCGCGCGCACGCCAATCGCCGTGTGCGGGTCCAGAATATATTGGGACTGGGCGAAGGTGGCGCGGATCTGGTCCAGGGTCTCCGCGTCGCTGGCGGCCAGGGCGTCGAAATCGGCCCGGACCTGGGCATGATGCCCGGCATCCACCGCCAGGGAGCCGGTCCTGGCCATGCCATCGAGCAGGACGCGCACCGCCGCCGAGTCCTCGCCCAGCAGGAAATAGAGATAGCGCTCGAAGTTAGAGGCGATCTGGATGTCCATGGCCGGGCTGAAGGTAGGATAGACCTCCCCCGCCGCGTAGCTGCCGGTATGGACGAAGCGGCTCAAGATATCGTTGCGGTTGGTGGCGATGATGAGGCGGTCCACCGGCAGGCCCATGCGCTTGGCCATGTAGCCGGCAAAGACATCCCCGAAGTTGCCCGTGGGCACGGCGAAGCTGACCTGGCGGTGGGGATCGGCCGCCGCCAACCGCCCCCAGGCGTAAAAGTAGTAAACCATCTGGGCCAGGATGCGCGCCCAGTTGATGGAGTTGACGGCACCCAGGCTCAAGTCGCGCTTGAACTCCAGGTCGCCGAAGAGTTGCTTGACGATGCGCTGGCCGTCATCGAAGGTGCCGCGGATGGCGATGTTATGGACATTGGCGTCCAGCACCGTCGTCATCTGGCGTTCCTGGATCGGCGAGACGCGGCCCTCGGGATGCAGGATGAAGATGTGGATGCGCGACTTGCCCCGCACCCCGGCGATGGCCGCCGAGCCCGTATCGCCCGAGGTGGCGCCCACGATGTTGAGCCGCCCGCCATCCCGCTCCAGCAGGTATTCAAAGAGGTTGCCCAGAAACTGGAGGGCCACGTCCTTGAAGGCCGCCGTGGGGCCGTGAAAGAGTTCGAGCAGCCACTGGTCGCCCAAGCGGATGACCGGTGTCACCTCCGGATGGGTGAAGCTGGCGTAGGAACGCTCGATCAGTGCCGCCAGGTGATCGCGAGGAATGGCGTCACCGACGAAGGGCGACATAACCTCCAGGGCCAGATCCTGAAAGCGCAGGCGCGACCAGGCCTTGAGGGTCGCGGCATCCAGGCGCGGCAGGCTGGCGGGCACCAGGAGGCCGCCGTCCGTGCCCAGGCCCATCATCACCGCCTCGGCGAATCCGATGGGGGCCACTCCCCCGCGTGTACTGACATAGCGCATGTGTGGTCCTGCTGGATGCCGGAAATTTCAGAATTGACGGTCGCGATCGGGATCAGCCCTCTGTTCGGGGCCGCGATCCGGTCCCGGGAGCCGGGCGATGTCAAGGTAGGTAGTTTTTCCGCCAAATTCAAGTGCGAGACTGGCGGCGGGATGGGCGAGGCTGAAGGCCCGGCGCAAAAGGGCCCGCGCTCACAACCGCGCAAGCGATTGAAAAGGCGGGCCCGGAAGTAAAAATGCCCGCCAGGGGCGGGCATTTACCTCACACGGCTTGAAGCATCAATGGCTGGAGGCCTGGGAGGCACCGACACCGGTTTCCGAACGGGTCATCTGGTCGGGATAGAGGGCACGTTCCTTCTTGGCCTGCGGGCTGCGATCCAGGATCGAGACCAGCCAGATGACGAAGAAGGCCGCGGTGATGGAGAAAACCGCCGGTGTGGAGTACTGGAAGAGGGCACTGCCCTTGGGATTGCCAAGCGTGGCCTCCCAGACGGCGGGCGAGACCACGGTCATCGAAACGGACATGACG
>JBATOB010000440.1:0-16180 GCA_049290655.1 Chromatiaceae bacterium
GCCGGGGGCTTACCTCATTGAGTTACAATCTTCTTCGCTCTTCTTCGAGCAAACGAGCAGGCCGGACAAAGCGCCCGGCCCGCAACGATGTAAACGTCGGCGCACCCAAGCCGGCCCGATTCACTTCTCCAGCAGTATCCTCAACATCCGCCGCAGCGGCTCGGCGGCGCCCCAGAGCAACTGGTCGCCGACGGTGAAGGCATTCAGATAGTCGTCGCCCAGGTTCATCTTGCGCAGCCGGCCGACAGGCACCGTCAGGGTGCCGGTGACGGTGGCGGGGGACAGGCCGGCGACCGTCGCCGGGCGCTCGTTGGGAATCACCTTCACCCAGTCGTTGGCGCCGGCGATCATCTCAACCAATTCGTCCAGCGGGGCCTTGTGCTTCAGCTTAATGACCAGGCCCTGGCTATGGCAGCGCATGGCGCCGATGCGCACGCAGGTGCCGTCGATGGGGATGGGGTTGTTCTGGCGGCCGAGGATCTTGTTGGTCTCCACCAGGCCCTTCCACTCCTCGCGGCTCTGGCCGTTCTCCAGCGGGGCGTCGATCCAGGGGATGAGACTGCCCGCCAGGGGGGCGCCAAAGTTTTCCGTCGGGAAGTCGCCGCCACGCATGATCTCGGTGACCACCCGGTCGATCTCCAGGATGGCCGAGGCCGGGTCCGCCAGCCGATCGGCGCAGCCGGCGTGCAGGGCGCCCATCTGGGAGAGGAGTTCGCGCATGTTCTTGGCGCCCGCGCCGGAGGCGGCCTGGTAGGTCATGGAGGTGACCCACTCCACCAGGTCATGGCGGAAGAGGCCACCGATGGCCATCAGCATCAGGCTGACGGTGCAGTTGCCACCGATGAAGTCGCGCTGGCCCGCCGCCAGTGCCGCCTCGATCACATCCAGATTCACCGGGTCGAGGATGATGGTGCTTTCCTTTTCCATGCGCAGGCTGGAGGCGGCGTCGATCCAGTAGCCCCGCCAGCCGGCGGCGCGCAGCTTGGGATAGACCACCTTGGTATAGTCGCCACCCTGACAGGTGACGATGGCGTCCATGGCGGCCAGGGCCTCGATATCCGCGGCATCCCGCAGGGGCACGCTGCCCTGGCCGACGTCCGGGCCAGGCTGGCCGACCTGGGAGGTGGTGAAGAAGATGGGCTCGGGGATGGCCGCGAAATCATTTTCCTCCAGCATCCGGCCCATGAGGACCGAACCCACCATGCCGCGCCAACCGATAAATCCGACTCGATTCATAGCTAACTACTCCCCACCCAGGGCCGCCACGACGGCATCGCCCATTTCAGACGTGCCGACCCGACGCATGCCCGCGGACAGGATGTCCGCGGTCCGCAACCCCTGATCGAGGACCCGCGTCACCGCCCGCTCGATCCGCTCGGCCCCGGCCTCGTCGCCCAGGGAGTAACGCAACATCATGGCCAGGGACAGGATGGTGGCCAGCGGATTGGCCACGCCCTGGCCGGCGATATCCGGGGCCGAGCCGTGGATGGGCTCGTACATGCCCTTGCCGTGCTCGTCGAGGGAGGCCGAGGGCAGCATGCCAATGGAGCCCGTGAGCATGGAGGCCTCGTCCGAGAGGATGTCGCCGAAGATGTTGCCAGTGACGATGACGTCGAACTGTTTGGGGTTGCGCACCAGTTGCATGGCACAGTTATCGACGTACATGTGGCTCAGGGCCACGTCCGGGTACTCGGCGCCGACCTCGGTCGCCACCTCGCGCCAGAGTTCGGTGCATTCCAGGACGTTGGCTTTGTCCACCGAGCAGAGGCGCTTGCCGCGCTGGCGGGCGATGTCGAAGGCGACGCGACAGATGCGACGGATCTCCGACTCACTGTAGATCATGGTGTTGACGCCGACGCGCTGACCATCCTCGCGGACATGGGTGCCGCGCGGCTGGCCAAAATAGATGTCACCGGTCAGTTCACGCACGATGACGATGTCCAGCCCGGAGACGACCTCGGGACGCAGGGACGAGGCTGCGGCCAATTGGGGGTAAAGGATGGCCGGGCGCAGGTTGGCGAAGAGGCCGAGACCCGCGCGCAGGCCCAGCAGGCCCTTTTCCGGCCGGATGGCGATGGGCAGGGGTTCCCACTTGGGGCCGCCCACGGCCCCAAGCAGGACGGCATCGGCCTCTCGGGCCAAATCCAGAGTCGCCTCCGGCAGGGGGCCGCCGGTGGCGTCGATGGCCGCACCGCCCACCAGGGCCTCGTCCATGTCGATGTCCAGGCCATAATCGTCGCGCAGACAGGCCAGGACCTTGACCGCCTCAGCGACGATCTCGGGACCAATGCCGTCGCCCGGCAGGATCAGAATCTTCTTGCTCACGTATCTCGTTGCCTTGTGAAATGATGGAGTTATCGCTAAAGGGTGGCTGGGATTCCCGGGGCGGGGCTGACGAGGCGCGCCTAGGCGAACAACCAGGGCGCCTCGCGCCGGCGCCGCTCCTCGTAGGCCCGGATGGCGTCCACGTGATTGAGCGTCAGGCCGATGTCGTCCAGGCCCTGGTGCAGGCATTCCTTGTGGAAGGGGTCCATGTCAAAGGGGAAGGCCTTACCTCCAACGGGCGTCAGGGTCTGGCCCAGGAGATCCACCTCGATTTCCAGGGCCCGAGGGCCATTAGCCTGGGAGAAGAGCCAGTCGATCCTCGCCGTGTCCAGGACAATCGGCAGTATGCCGTTCTTGAAACAGTTGTTGAAGAAGATATCGGCGAAGCTGGGGGCCAGGATGACGCGGAAGCCGTAATCCATCAAGGCCCAGGGGGCATGCTCGCGGGAGGAGCCGCAGCCGAAATTCTCCCACGCCAGCAGGATGCTGGCCCCGGCATAGCGCGGGTCGTTGAGGACGAAGTTCATGTTCAACGGACGGTTGGTGCAATCCTGGCCGGGCTCGCCCTGATCCAGATAGCGCCACTCGTCGAAGAGATTGGGCCCGAAGCCGGTCCGCTCGATGCTCTTGAGGAACTGCTTGGGGATGATGGCGTCCGTATCGACATTGGCCCGATCCAGGGGGCAGACCTTGCCAGTAAAATCGGCGAATTTTTCCATTTAAGGTATCCTCTTAAAGCGTCCGCGCGTCGACGAAGTGTCCGGCCACGGCGGCGGCGGCGGCCATGGCCGGGCTCACCAGATGGGTGCGCCCACCCTGCCCCTGCCGGCCCTCGAAGTTGCGGTTGGAGGTGGAGGCACAGCGCTCGCCCGGCTCCAGGCGGTCGGCGTTCATGGCCAGGCACATGGAGCAACCCGGATCGCGCCACTCGAAGCCCGCGGCGCGGAAGATCGCATCCAGGCCCTCGGCCTCGGCCTGCTCCTTCACCGGGCCCGAGCCCGGCACCACCAAGGCCAGCTTGATGCTGGCGGCCACCTGGCGGCCCTTAACCACCTCGGCGGCGGCGCGCAGATCCTCGATGCGGGAATTGGTGCAGGAACCGATGAAGATCTTGTCGGGCCGAATTTGCGTGATCGGGGTCCCGGCCTCCAGACCCATGTACTCCAGGGCGCGGCGCATGCCCGCGGCCTTGGTCGGGTCGGGCTCGGCGGCGGGATTAGGCACCCGGTCATCGATAGCCACCACCATCTCTGGCGAGGTGCCCCAGGTGACCTGGGGCTTGAGGGCCGCCGCATCCAGGCGGACTACCCGGTCGAACCGGGCGCCCAGGTCGCTGACCAGGGTGCGCCAGTGGGCGGCCGCCTGTTCGAAGAGGGCGCCCTGGGCGGCAAAGGGCCGGCCGCGGACGTACTCGATGGTCTTCTCGTCCACCGCCACCAGGCCGGCGCGGGCACCCGCCTCGATGGTCATGTTGCAGACCGTCATGCGGCCCTCCATGGACAGGGCGCGGATGGCCTCGCCGCCAAACTCGATGACATAACCGGTGCCGCCCGCCGTACCGATCTCGCCGATGATGGCGAGGACGATGTCCTTGGCGGTGAGGCCCCGCCCCAACTTGCCATCGACGCTGATCAGCATGGTCTTGGCCTTGCGCTGCAGCAGGCACTGGGTCGCCAGGACATGCTCCACCTCGGAGGTGCCGATACCGAAGGCCAGGGCACCGAAGGCGCCATGGGTCGAGGTATGGGAGTCGCCGCAGACGATGGTCATGCCCGGCTGGGTGAAGCCCTGCTCCGGCCCCATGACGTGGACTATGCCCTGGCGGGGATCCCCCATGCCGAACTCGGTGATGCCGAACTCGATACAGTTGCGGCCCAGGGTCTCGACCTGGAGGCGCGAGACCGGATCGACGATGCCCTTGTCGCGATCCATGGTGGGGACATTGTGATCGGGCACCGCCAGGTTGGCCGCGACCCGCCAGGGCTGGCGTCCGGTTAGCCGCAGCCCGGCGAAGGCCTGAGGCGAGGTGACCTCGTGGACCAACTGGCGGTCGATGTAGAGGAGCGCCGTGCCGTCCTCGTCGTAGCGGACGAGGTGCTCGTCCCACAATTTGTCATAAAGGGTCTGGGCAGCCATGAGGGGCCTCCGAGCATAACGAATCGAATCGCAAGAGAATAAAGGGGCCTGGGATGAGGCGCAAACCAAGAATTCGCCGTCCGCCTGGCCCCGTCAGCCGTAACGCACTTCCAGGATCTCGAACTCGCGCAGCCCACCCGGGGCGTCCACGGTGGCCGTGTCGCCCTCGCGCTTGCCAATCAGGGCCCTGGCGATGGGGGAACTGATGGAAATCATGCCGAGGGCCAGGTCGGCCTCATCATCGCCGACGATCTGGAAGCTGTGCTCGGTCTCGTTCTTGTCCAGCTCCAGCACGATCGCCGTGGCGCCGAAGACGACGCGGCCATCCGTCGCGAGCTGAGTGATATCAATAATATGAGCGTGGGACAGCTTGCCCTCGATATCCTTGATGCGGCCCTCGATGAAGCTCTGCTGCTCGCGGGCGGCATGGTATTCGGCGTTCTCCTTGAGATCGCCGTGCGCGCGGGCCTCCGAGATGGCCTCGATGACGCGTGGGCGCTCGATGCGCTTGAGCCGCTCCAGTTCCTCGCGCAGCTTCTCCGCGCCCCTGGCAGTGAGGGGGACTTTGCTCATGGTAGTGGTGTCCTCATCAAAAAAACCGGGCCGCCCACGGCGGCCTCTCATCCGGCTCCGGTGCCGGTCCAGGCCGGCGCCGGCATCTCAGTAAAGTTCCTGCAAGCGATTCACCGCCAGGGCGGCCCCATGTCTGAGGGCCAGACAGGTGGCCTCGGCGCCGGCGATGGTGGTGGTGTAGCTCACCTTATGCTGGAGCGCGGCCCGGCGGATGGCGGCGGAATCGATGATAGCCTTAGCCCCCTCGGTCGTATTAACGATGAAGCTGATCTCGTTGTTTTTGATGATATCAACGATGTGGGGCCGGCCCTCGAAAACCTTGTTGACCCGCACACAGGCGATCCCCGCCGCGCGCACCGCCGCCGCCGTGCCGTGGGTGCAGTAAAGCTGAAAGCCCAGATCAACCAGATCCCGGGCGACGGATACCAGGCGGCGCTTGTCGGCCTCGCGCACGCTCAACAAGGCCTTGCCCTTGGCCGGCAGCTTGGTCCCGGCACCCAACTGGGCCTTGCCGAAGGCCTCGCCGAAGGTCTCGCCCACGCCCATGACCTCACCCGTCGATTTCATCTCCGGGCCCAGAACCGTATCCACGCCCGGGAACTTAATGAAGGGGAACACCGCTTCCTTGACGAAATAGTGTTTGGGCATCAACTCCTTGGCGTGGCCCTGCTGGGCTAGGGTGCGGCCCACCATGCACCGGGCCGCCACCTTGGCCAGGGGGACACCGATAGCCTTGGAGACGAAGGGCACGGTGCGCGAGGCGCGCGGATTGACCTCCAGGATATAGACATCATCATCCTTGATGGCGAACTGGGCGTTCATCAGGCCCACCACCTTGAGGGCATGACCCAACTGGGTCATCTGCTGGCGCATCCGGTCCTGAATCGCCGGGGACAGGGTGTAGGGCGGCAGGGAGCAGGCGGAGTCACCGGAATGGACGCCGGCCTGTTCGATGTGCTCCATAATGCCGCCAATGAGGACGGTCTCGCCGTCGCAGATGGCGTCCACATCCACCTCGATGGCGTCGTCCAGGAAGCGATCCAGCAGCACCGGCGACTCGTGGGAGACCTTGACCGCGTCACGCATATAGCGCTTGAGATCGGCGGCGTCATAGACGATCTCCATGGCCCGGCCACCCAGGACATAGGAGGGGCGCACCACCAGGGGGTAACCGATGCTGGCCGCCTGAGCAATGGCGTCATGCTCGCTCCGGGCGGTGGTATTGGGCGGCTGGAGCAGGCCCAGTTGCTGAACCATGCCCTGGAAGCGCTCGCGATCCTCCGCCAGGTCGATGGAGTCCGGGCTGGTGCCAATGATGGGCACCCCCGCGGCCTCCAGGGCCCGCGCCAGTTTCAGGGGGGTCTGACCGCCGAACTGGACGATGACGCCGAAGGGTTTCTCCTTATCGACGATCTCCAGCACGTCCTCCAGGGTCAAGGGCTCGAAATAGAGGCGGTCGGAGGTGTCGTAGTCGGTGGAGACCGTCTCCGGATTGCAGTTGACCATGATGGTCTCGTAGCCATCGTCGCGCAGGGCCAGGGCGGCATGGACGCAGCAATAGTCGAACTCGATGCCCTGGCCGATACGGTTGGGCCCACCGCCCAGAACCATGATCTTCTGGCGGTCGGTGGGGTTGGCCTCGCATTCCTCCTCGTAGGTGGAGTAAAGATAGGCGGTACTGGCCGCAAACTCGGCGGCACAGGTATCCACCCGCTTATAGACGGGGCGGATACCCAGGGCATGGCGCCGCTCGCGGATGGCCTGCTCGCCGCAGGCCGCCAACCGGCCCAGGCGGCGATCGGCAAAGCCCTTGCGCTTGAGGAAGCGCAGGCGCTCGAAGGTCAGGCCCGGGTAACCCTGGACACGAATCTCGACCTCCAGGATCACCAGCTCCTCGATCTGGGCCAGAAACCAGGGATCGATGGCGGTAATGTCAAAGAGCTCCTGGATCGTGAATCCGGCGCGGAAGCCATCGGCCAGGTAGAAGATGCGTTCGGCGCCAGGCTGGCGCAACTCCTGGCGCAGCCGGGTCAGGGCGCCGGGCTCCGTCAAATCCACCAGCTCGTCAAGGCCGTACTTGTCCGTCTCCAGCCCACGCAGGGCCTTTTGCAGGGATTCCTGGAAGGTCCGGCCGATGGCCATGACCTCGCCCACCGACTTCATCTGGGTGGTGAGGCGGGGATCGGCCAGGGGGAATTTCTCGAAGGTGAAGCGCGGGACCTTGGTCACCACATAGTCGATGCTCGGTTCGAAGGAGGCCGGGGTGGCGCCGCCCGTGATGTCATTTTTCAATTCATCGAGGGTGTAGCCCACCGCCAGCTTGGCCGCCACCTTGGCGATGGGGAAGCCGGTGGCCTTGGAGGCCAGGGCCGAGGACCGGGAGACGCGCGGATTCATCTCGATGATGATCATGCGCCCGTTCTCGGGGTTGATGGCGAACTGGACGTTGGAGCCACCCGTATCGACGCCGATCTCCCGCAGCACGGCGATGGAGGCATCGCGCATGATCTGGTATTCCTTGTCGGTCAGGGTCTGGGCCGGCGCCACCGTGATGGAATCGCCGGTATGCACGCCCATGGGGTCCAGATTTTCGATGGAACAGACAATGATGCAGTTGTCGGCGCGGTCGCGGACCACCTCCATCTCGAATTCCTTCCAGCCCAGGGCGGATTCCTCGATCAGCAGCTCGCTGGTGGGGGACAGGTCCAGACCGCGCAGGCAAATGGTCTCGAACTCCTCCCGGTTGTAGGCGATACCGCCACCGCTGCCCCCCATGGTGAAGGAGGGCCGGATGATGGCGGGGTAGCCGATCTGGGCCTGGACCTGGATGGCCTCCTCCAGGCTGTGGGCGATGGCCGAGCGCGGCATATCCAGGCCAATGCGACGCATGGCCTTGCGGAAGAGATCGCGGTCCTCGGCCATGTCGATGGCCTCGCGGGAGGCGCCGATCAACTCGATGCCGTAACGCTCCAGCACCCCGTGGCGCACCAGGTCCAGGGCGGTGTTGAGGGCCGTCTGCCCCCCCATGGTCGGCAGCAGGGCATCCGGGCGCTCGCGCTCGATGATGCGCTCCAGGGTCTTCCAGGTGATGGGCTCGATGTAGGTGGCATCGGCCATCTCCGGGTCGGTCATGATGGTGGCCGGATTGGAATTGACCAGGACGACCCGGTAGCCCTCCTCGCGCAGGGCCTTGCAGGCCTGGGCGCCGGAGTAGTCGAACTCGCAGGCCTGACCGATGACGATGGGGCCGGCCCCGATGATGAGAATGCTCTGGATGTCTGTACGCTTGGGCATATTCTTTCAGGCTAGTGATAGCGTCTTGGCCACGTTAGGCCCAGGTTTGGCCAATGTGCTTGAGGCCCGGTCCGACCCAGGGCCATGGATTCATCCCTCGATCGCCTTCACCCGGTGGGCGGCCAAATCCGTCCCGTCCAGCCCTATCCGCGGGGGGCACCAACCGCGCCAAGGCCTAGGCCCGATGGGCCCGGATCAGGTCGATGAAGTGATCAAATACGGGCGATACGTCATGGGGTCCCGGACTGGCCTCCGGATGCCCCTGGAAACCAAAGGCCGGCCGCTCGCGGTGATGGATACCTTGCAGGGAGCCATCGAAGAGGGACCTGTGGGTCGGCTCCAGGATCTGGGGCAGGCTCGCCTCGTCCACCGCAAAGCCGTGATTCTGGCTGCTGATCATGACCCGGCGGGTGGCCAGATCCTGGACCGGGTGGTTAGCGCCATGATGGCCGAACTTCATCTTCAGGGTGCGCGCCCCGCAGGCCAGCCCCAGCAATTGGTGACCCAGACAGATCCCAAAGATCGGAATACCGGTCTCCAGCAACTCGCCGATGGCCTGGATGGCGTAATCGCAGGGCTCCGGATCGCCCGGGCCGTTGGAGAGGAAAACGCCATCGGGCTGGAGAGCCAGCACCTCCGCCGCCGGTGTCCTGGCCGGCACCACCGTCACCCGACAGCCGCGCTCCACCAACATGCGCAAGATGTTGCGCTTGATGCCGTAATCGTAGGCCACGACCCAGTAGGGGCAGTGGTCGGGGTCCGGGGTCGCGATCGCCGCGCCCCCCTCCCGGCTCCAGACACCCCGGCCCCATTCATAGGCCCTGTCCGTCGTCACCTCCTGGGCCAGGTCCATGCCCTTGAGGCCGGCAAAGGCCCGGGCCGCCGCCAAGGCCGCCGCCTCGTCGATCGCCTCGCCCGCCTGGAGACAGCCATTCTGTGCCCCCTGCTCCCGCAGGATGCGGGTCAGCCGGCGGGTGTCGATATCCGCGATACCCGGCACGCCCTGACGCAGGAGGTAGTCATCCAGGCGCCCGCGCAGGCGCCAATTGCTAGCCAGGGGCGGCAGGTCGCGAATCACGAGCCCGGCGGCCTGGATGGCGGCAGATTCCTCGTCCTCGGGATTGACGCCGGTGTTGCCGATGTGGGGGTAGGTCAGGGTCACCAATTGGCGGCGGTAGGAGGGATCGGTGAGGATCTCCTGATAGCCGGTCATGGCCGTATTGAAGACCACCTCGCCGACGCTCTGGGTCTCGGCGCCGATGGACAGGCCGCGAAAGACAGAGCCGTCTTCCAGAACGAGAACCGCGGGCTTTCTCAAGGTCATCTCCGAGTTCAGCCAGCCCGCGTCCCGGCCGGAGGGCCGCGGGGACATGAGGCGCCAAGGGGCGCTAAATTCACAAGGACGCGCGATGCGGGAAAGCGGCCAGGCTCGTGCGGCGTTGCACGAAGGCGTGAGGACGAGAGCGGCAAGAACAGCTAGGGCCAGGCACCTCGAACGGGCCAAATTCTAAGTGATTCCCCCTGCCCTGTCCATCCGCCGCCAGGGGGCCGGGCAAATTTACGGCCCCTTCGTCACGCATTCCGCCGATGGGTTCCGTCACTCACAGCGAGCGACGAATCCAGTTTTCCAGGGCCGCGGCGTCCATGGTCCCCGAGGTCCGCGCCACCTCCCGGCCGCCGCGAAAGACCACCAGGGTCGGAATGCTCCGGATACCATAGCGCCCCGCCAAGGCCTGAGCCTCCTCCGTGTTGACCTTGATCAGCCGCGCCTTAGGCTCGATCCGCCGGGCCACGGCCTCGAAGGTCGGCGCCATGGCGCGACAAGGCGCGCACCAGGGCGCCCAGAAATCCACCACCAGCGGCAGATCGCCGCGCCCCAAGTGCTTAGCGAAGCGCCCCTCGTCCAAGGCCAGGGGGGCACCGGCAAAGAGGGGGGCACGGCACTTACCGCACTTGGCATCTTCCGCCAGGCGCTCCGGGGGCACGCGATTAACCGCGTCGCAACGGGGACAAACAACGTGAACAGCTTGGGTCATCAGGCTAGGCTCCTCGGGCTGAATTTGACCTCTGGCGGCGGTGGGGCGGGTGATCCCGGACCCAGCCGGCTTGAATCGCTCGGTTTACAGGCCTATCTACGGGCTTCCAACTCAATTCCAACCGCTCATTTCAGGAGGACGGCGCCATGGCCAACTCACCCTATCTGGTCGCCGTCACGGCGCAAAACTTTCAAGAGGTCGTGCTCGATGGCTCCTATGACCGCCCCGTGCTGGTGGATTTCTGGGCCGACTGGTGCGCCCCCTGCCGCGCCCTCATGCCCATCCTCGCCAAGCTGGCGGACGAATACGGTGGCCGCCTCCTGGTCGCCAAGCTCAATACCGAGGAGGAACAGACCCTCGCCGCCCAGTTTGGCATTCGCAGTCTGCCCACGGTCCAACTCTTTAAGGAGGGGCGCCCCGTCGATCAATTCATGGGCGCCCTCCCCGAGGCCCAGATCCGGGCCTTCCTGGAACCGCACCTGCCGCGCGAGTCCGACAGCCTGCTCGACGGGATCACGGACCGGCTGATGCTGGGTGACCTGGCCGGCGCCCAGGCCGAGCTGGATCAAGCCCGGGCCAAGGACCCCAACAATCCCCGCATCTTCCTCGCCGAGGTCCAGATCAAGGCGGCTAGCGGCGACACCTTGGGCGCCGAGGCGCTGCTCGATCGGGTCCCCATCGATCTGGCCAAGGACCCGGAGGTACTCGCCCTGCGCGGCCAACTCCACTTCGCCAACCTGGTCGCGACCGCTCCGCCCGAGGCCGAATTGGCCGCCCGTCTCGCCGCCAACCCCAAGGACAGCGAGGCCAGCTACCTGCTCGCCGCCTGGCAGGCCGTCAACGGTAATCTCGAAGCCGCCCTGGCCAGGCTCCTCGCCCTCCTCAAGCGCGACCGCGCCTATGGCGACGACGCCGCACGCAAGGCCATGATCCTCATCTTCGACCTTCTCGGCGGCGCGGGCCCCCTGGTCTCCGCCTACCGGGCCAAGATGCTTAGCGCCCTGTACTGAGAGGGGCTGCCAATGCGGGGGCCAGGGGTCGGCTTACCCGCAGCGAACCGTCTCGGCCGGTCCCCCCTAACGGCCCAACATGAGACGCTTTTCGAAGCCGAGATAGACCAGGTCCACCACTTCGCCCAGGACTCCTGCTGCCAGGGCTCGCCCGGTGGCGGGCCTTCGGCCAAGGTGAGGGCCTCGTTATTATTACAAACCCAATTCCCGCCACCGCGCCTCGATGCGCTTCAGGGAGACGGGATAGGCGGTGCCGATGCGTTGGGCGAAGAGGGAGATGCGTAGCTCCTCCAGCATCCAGCGAATCTCCTCCAGGCGGGGATCGCGGCGGCCGGCGGCCCGGACGGCGGCGGTGCGTTCACGCCACTTTTCAATCAGGGGTGTCAGTTCCCGGAGATGCTGCTGGTCCTTGCCGGCGGCATGGAAAAGCTTATCCAGGCGTTCCCGGGCGGCCTTCAGGTAGCGCGGGTAGTCCTGGAGGTGGGCATAAGGTACCTCCAGGAGCAAGCCACGGCAGATCAAGCCATCGAGTTGGGCCTTGAGGTCGATAACCGAGGGCATCCAGTTGATCTGGGTGATGGCTGCCAGGCTCTGGCGGAGGGCCTGGTACTCGTCAAGGATTCGGCCAACGAGGGCCATGACCTCGGCACTGACCCGGGCCAGTTGGGACTTGCAGCTAGAGAGGCGGGCCTCGAAGCTGGCTCGGTCCCGGATAGTAGATAAATCCTCGATGAAGGTCAGGTCGAAAATGAGGGCGAGGACCTCATCCGTCAGATCCAGGGGCTTAGGCTTCTGGCTGGCTTTACCACGCACCCCGCCAACGGCACCGGCTGCGGCAGCCTCGTCCGACTCGCCTGGCCTGCCTCCCCCCCCTGCCGTCACTCCAATGCCGTCAGCGGCCCCAGGTCCCCCACTTCCAGCCCCAACCTCAGAGTCCGGCACCTTGGCATACTGCAAGCGCATCCGGTCCAGCCCGGGCAAATTCCTGCGCAACCGCCGCACCTCGGTACCCAGATTGAGCATCAGCAAACGCCGCAGACCGGCCCGCTGCGCCAGGTCAGCGCCCTCCCGCGAATCGAGCACCCGTAGGGCGACACTATCCCCTTGATCGATCAGGGCCGGATAGCCGCGCAGGCGGATACCACCCCGGTCGAGATCAAGGCTTTCCGGCAAATCCCCGAAGTCCCAGCGGGTGATGCCGTCGCGCTCCAGGCCCTGGGAGGGGATCTGGGCGAAGGCCTGGCGGCCGCTGCCGCCGAACTGGCATCTGAGTCGCGGGTAGTCGTCCCCCATCGCCAGACTATGCCCTCCTTCATCAACCAGGCGAAACTTCATCCGCAAGTGCCCCGGTATCTCCGCTGGATCCCAGGCATCCTCCGGCACCTGGATACCGGTCATGGCCTTAATTTCCTCGCCCAGGGCCTGGATCAGGGGCCGGTCCGAGGGCTTGAGCCGGGCCGCCAGGCGCTCCGCCGTGTCGGGAATCGGCACCAGGAGCTTGCGCCAGGACTTGGGCAGGCCCCGCAACAGGGCGCTGATTCGTTCCGCGAGCAGGCCGGGGACCAGCCACTCGCAACGGTCCGGCGAGACCTGATTGATCAGGGGCGCCGGCACCACCAGGGTGATGCCGTCGCCATCCTGGCCGGGGTCGAAACGGTACTCCAGCGGCAGGGCCGTCGCCCCCACCTGGAAGTTATCGGGGAAGGCCTGGGCCGTGACCGCCGCGGCATCGTGGCGCATGGCGTCCTCCAGGCGCAGATGCAGGAGCTTGGGGTCCTTGCGGGTCGCCTGGCGCAGCCAGCGCTCGAACAGGGGGGCCGAGTAGATGCCAGCGGGCACCCGCTGTTCATAGAAGGCCTGGATGGCGTCCTCATCCACCAGAATGTCGCGCCGCCGCGACTTGGCCTCCAAGTGCTGGATAGTAGCTATGAGCTCCCGGTTGTGGCGCCAGAAGGGGGCGCGAGTGTCGAAGTCGCCCTCCGTCAGGGCGAAACGGATGAAGATGGCGCGGGCCTCCGCCGGGTTGATGGGGCCATAGTTAACCCGCCGCTTAGGGACAATGGTGACGCCGAAGAGGGTCAGCTTCTCATAGGCCGCCACCTGGCCCGAGCTGGCCTGCCAGTGGGGCTCCGAATAGCCGCGCTGGATCAGGTGGCGGCCGGCCGCCTCGATCCAGGCCGGCTGGACCCGGGCGACGATGCGCCCGTACTGGCGACTGGTCTCCACCCGTTCCGCCGCCACGATCCACTTGGGCATCTTGTCGTAGAGGCCGGAGCTGGGGTGGATCATGAAGCGGCTGTTGCGCGCCCCCTGGTACTCCCGCCCCTCGTCCTTAAAGCCGATGTGACCCAAGAGGCCCGGCAGCAGGGCCTGATGGATGGCCTCGTAGCCCGCCGGCTGCTCGTTGACCTTAAAGCCCAGCTCCGCCATCTGGGCATGCAACTGGATGTGCACGTCGCGCCACTCCAGGACCCGGTTCCAGGACAGGAAGTGGCGCTGGCACAGCTTGCGGAACTTGTTACGGGTCAGGTGCGGGCGCTCGCCCTCCAGGAACCGCCAAAGGTTGAGAAAGGCAAGGAAGTCCGAATCCTCATGATTGAAGGTGGCGTGAATCTCGTCGGCGGACTGGCGCTGCTCCAAGGGCCGTTCCCGCGGGTCCTGGACGCTCAGGGCGGCCACGATCACTAGCATCTCGGTCAGGCAGCCCAGTTCCGCCGAGGCCAGCAGCATGCGGCCGATGCGGGGATCCAGGGGCAGGCGGGCCAGATGCTGGCCCAAGGGTGTTAGCTGACCCTGGCCATCCAGGGCCGCCAGTTCCTCCAGGGTGCGATAGCCATCGGCCACCAGGCGGGCATCCGGCGGGTCCACGAAGGGGAAGGACTCGATCTCGCCAAAGCCCAGCAGTTTCATCCGCAGGATAACGGCGGCCAGGTTGGCGCGATGAATCTCGGGCTCGGTGAACTCCGTCCGCGACTCAAAATTATCCTGGGAATAGAGACGGATGCAAATACCGGCGGCCACCCGTCCGCAGCGCCCCCGCCGCTGGTTGGCGGAGGCCTGGGAGACGCGCTCCACCGGCAGGCGCTGGACCTTGCCGCGATGACTGTAACGGCTGATCCTGGCAAAGCCGGGGTCGATAACGTAATGGATGCCCGGCACCGTCAGGGAGGTCTCGGCGACATTGGTCGCCAGCACCACCCGCCGGGTGCCATGGGCATGGAAGATCCGCGCCTGCTCCGCCGGGCTCTGACGGGCATAGAGGGGCAGGATTTCGGTGGAGGGTGGGTGATGCTTACGCAGGATCTCGGCGGTCTCGCGGATCTCCCGCTCGCCAGAGAGAAAGACCAGGATATCGCCCCGCCCCTCCCGGGCCAACTCGTCCACCGCCTGGGAGATGGCGACCTGCATCTCGTCGTCGCGCTCACCCGTGTTCTCCTCCTCCGGGGGGCGATAGCGCACCTCCACCGGATAGGTGCGACCGCTGACCTCCAGGATGGGCGCCGGCCGGCCCTCGGCGTCCGCGAAATGGCTGGCAAACCGCTGAGGATCGATGGTGGCGGAGGTGATGATGACCTTGAGGTCCGGCCGTCGTGGCAACAGGCCGCGCAAATAGCCGAGCAGAAAGTCGATATTGAGGCCCCGCTCATGGGCCTCGTCAATGATGAGGGTATCGTATTCATGCAGCAGGCGATCCTGCTGCAACTCCGCCAGCAGGATGCCGTCCGTCATCAGCTTGATGGCGGTCTCGGGCCGCACTCGATCATGAAAGCGCACCTTGTAGCCCACCAGCCCGCCGGTCTCCTCACCCAGTTCCTGGGCCACCCGGCTCGCCAGGGTGCGCGCCGCGATGCGCCGGGGCTGGGTATGGCCAATCCGCCCGGCGAGGCCCCGCCCCAGATTCAGGCAGATCTTCGGCAACTGGGTGGATTTACCCGAGCCCGTCTCGCCACAAAGGATCACCACCTGATGCTGGGCAATATACGCCGCCACCTCCTCCCGGCGCTCGCTGACCGGCAAATCGGGAGGGAACTGGATCTCCGACACCAGCGCCCGCCGCCGCTCCAGGACCGCCCGGGAGGCCTCGATCTCCCGCCAGAGCCGGGCCAACCCCTCGGCGATGGGCTGACCCCGCTCCAGGCGCAGTCGCAAGCTCCGCAAATGCCGGCGCAGACCGAGGCGGTCGGCCAGGAGGCAGGCCTCCAAGTCGGTGGTCGTCGGGAGGGTTGAGGCGTTCATGAAGCGGGTAGTGCCCCAATCGGTAGGATGGTAGTTAGCTAAAGCCTTTTTTATCAGCCTGTTAGGCAAGATACGTCCTACGCTTTGGGGCACTACCCATGAAGCGGACTTTTCGATTATATACTCAACAAATTTCAGATTTCGGTTTTGATACGAATGATCTCGAAGTTCTCAGTCAGGAGTGTGCGTAATTGCGGAGCGTAGTCGCCGAGATTCGCGAAAGATCGTCGGCAGGCATTTTTATACTCGGCAAAGGTTGCGTAATCATGGTCGTAGAGCAGCTTACCCTTGAAGCACTGCCAAAAGCGTTCGATTAAATGCACATTGGGTGCATCAGGCGGTAGGAACTTCAGCCTGATCCGGGAGTGTTCTAAATAGTCCGTGACGGCGCGGGCGCGATAGTAACGGGCGTTATCACCGATGAGGGTGATCCGCGAAGCTTGCGGATATAGCCATTTAATAGGATATCCAGACATTTTTATTGTGCGGCATATCGAGTTTCTGGAAGATGGAAGAACGAAATCACCCGTTCTACACGATGCTGGAGAGACTTCAATGTCGAGTGAACGC
>JBATOB010000441.1:0-6462 GCA_049290655.1 Chromatiaceae bacterium
CATATTGAGGGCGTGATCGCGCCGGTAATTGTGGGCGATCTCGGGCAGAGCGGCGAGTTGGGCCGCCACCCCCTCGAAATCCGCCTCGGGCACGGCCATGGCGGCTAGGGTGAAGCGTCCGCCCAGGCGCTCCGCGTCAAAGAGGGGGCCAAAGCGGGTGAGCAGACCACTAGCCAGCAGCCCCTGGACCATGCGGATCAGTCGCGCTTCGTCGGTCCCCAGCTCCTGGGCGACCGCCGCGAAGGGGTGTTCGATGAGGGGAAATCCGCCCTGGTAGCGATTGATAAAGGTCCGTTCCAGGCTTCCCAAGATCAGGGGCGCGGGGACGCCTGGCCCGGCCTCGGAACTCATGCCGAGGCCTCGCTGGCCCGGACTTGACAGGGACCCGGGGCGGGACCCAAGGCGGTCGCCCATGCCGGGTTCAAGGCTGGGGTGGGCAGAGGCCGTCCCCTTGGCTTGCGCACAAGAGGGGGGAGCACCCCAGTCGCCCCTGGGGTGTCGGTTGCTGGCCTGGTGCCCGCACTGGCCGTGGGCTGGTAGTAGGCCCCCCGTTGCTTGAAGCGCTGGCCGCTAAACAGGACTTCGCTAAGGACAGACCCGAGGTCGAAGTCCCGTTTGATGGCCTCGACCTGCGCCAGCACCGCAGCGCGATCGCGACCATGGATCATGGTGAAGAGGTTGTAGGGCCAGGCCGGTAGGCGGCGCGGCCGGCGATAGCAGAGGGTGACATAGGGCAGTTGGCCGATGCGCTGGCCCAAGGCATCGACGCCCGCGTCCGGCAGGTCCCATACCACCATGGCATTGGCCCCATAGCCCAGCTCCTGATGCCGGACCACCACCCCCAGGCGCTTGATGGCGCCCGCGGCCATCAGTCCCTGGATACGGGCGATCACCGCCCCCTCCTCCAGGCCCAGATCGGCGGCGATGGCGGCAAAGGGCCGCTCCACCAAGGGCAGGCCACCTTGAATGGCCAGGATCAGGGCCGAGTCCCCTGGCGGGCCAGGGCCGGGCCCGGCTGGGTCATTCATGTCCATTGCAGCGGAAACCCCAGATCGATGTGATATTCGGCCAACATGGGCAGATCCAGTGCGGGCAGGCCGGCGCGGCGCCCGATCTCGTCCAGGACCCGCTCCAGACTAGCCTGATCCGGCGCGGTGAGGACGAACCAAAGGTTGAAGTCGTGCTCCCGCTCGTAGTTGTGGTTGACCTCCGGAAAGCTGTTGACCAGGGTCGCCACCTCGGCGAGGCGCTCCGGGGGCACGGCCATGGCCGCCAGGGTGCTGGCGCCCACCTGCCGGGGCCGGAAGACGGGTCCAACCCGGCTGACGGCGCCGGCCTCGGTCAGGCGTTGCAGGCGGGCTATGACCTCGGCCTCCGCCACGCCCAGTTGCTCCGCCATCACGGCGAAGGGCCGGGGCGCCAGAGGGATGCCGGACTGGAAATCATCCAGCAGGCGCCGGTCGAGGGCGTCGAGCCGCTCCAGAAGCCGGGTGCCGTTCATAGCCCGATGCGAAAGGCGCGGGCGGTGAGAAAAATGCCGCTGGGTTTGTTGGCCGCGATACTGGTGAGGCGCGCGAAGGTCTGGGTGTCATGGACATCCACGCGATCCTCGTCCCGCACCGAGATCCAGATCTCCTCGCCCCGGGGCTCGAACTCCATGTGCAACACCGCCTTGCCGGGCTTGAGTTCATGGATCACCGCCAGGCTCTCGGCATCGATCACCTGGACGCGCTCATTGTCCGGCAGGGCAAAGTTCACCCAGATCTGGCGCCCGTCCGGCCGGGCCATGACGAAGACGGGCTGGCCCGCCACCGGGATGCGACCCACCTCGGCCCAGGTGTCCATGTCGATGACCAGCACCTCGTGTCGGCCGATGGCGGGGACGAAGACGCGCCGCCCCGCCACCGCCCAGCCCTCCAGATGCGGCATCTTGAAGACCGGCAGGGGCTCCTCGCCCCGACCATAGCCCGGCAGGACGCGCCGCACCCCTTGCTCCGGGTGCCAGAGATCCAGCAGCGCCAGGCCATCCTCGCCGAAGAGGCCGGCGAGATAGTAACGGCCATCGGGGGTGATGAGGTCGTCGTAGGGCTGGCGACCAATGCCGCGATGACGGGTCACGCCAGGTTTGGCCGGGTCCGTCAGATCGGCGACCCAGATCTCGCCGCCATCCCAGAGGCTAAAGACGAAGCGGTTGCCGGGGGCGTCCACCAGTCCGACCACCTTGGAGGCCGGTTTGCCCTCTTCGTAAAGGGCCGGGATGTCGGCCACCTGAGCGAGGGTCTCCGCGTCGAAGACCCGCACCCCGCCGGGCTCGTAATTGGCTACCGCCACCAGCTTGCCGTTCTGCGAGATGGCACCGCCAATGGAATTGCCCGCCTGAATCACGCGCCGGACCACCTTGCCCTCCAGCAAATCCACCTTGGAGATGCCGCCATCGCGTCCAAAAACAAAGGCGTAACGTCCGTCCCGGGAGAACGCCGCCGACGCATGGGACAGGTCCCCCAGGCCCTCGATCCGGCCCAGCGCGGTGTTGCCGCTGGTCTCGATCAGCAGCAGGGAACCCGAGCCCCGCTCCACGACGATACCCAGATCACCCGTCCCGCGCGGTTGCGGACAGGAGGGGACGGACAGTACCTCGGTTTGAGCCTCGTTGGGGGCGAGGATCCGGGCAGGGATTGGGGGCTCGGTTTGGGCGCTGGCCGTGCCGCTGGTTACGGCTGCCAGGGCCGCGGGACCGACCAGGAACAGCGCCAGGGTCAGGTAGAGGGTGTGGCTCATGGGTTCTCTCCGCGGAGTTCGCGCGCCAGCCATTCACCCTCTTCCTCGGTGAGGAACCGGGACCAGGGGGGCATGGCGGTCCCGGGCCGGCCGTTGAGGATGGTATAGGCCAGATAGGGCACCGGCTTGTTGGCGACCTGCTCGCGCCGCAGGGGCGGGCCGAGGCCACCGCCCAGGGTAAGGCCGTGGCAGGAGCCGCAATCCTGGGTCAGGAAATGACGCAGGGCGATGGCCCGCTCCGTGGAGACCGGGGCGGGGACTGTTACGGCTACTTTCGCCGGGGCGGGGGGCGAGTCAAGGACCGGCGGGACCGCCGCCAAGGCCGCCAGGCTAGCCCCGGAGAGGATCGCCAGAAAGCCCGCCATTCCGGCTGTCCAGCCAAGGAAGATATTCCAGCCTGACGGCATTGCCCTAACTCCTCGATACGAAGATTTAACCCCAGCCAACGCCCACCCGACGGCAGGGGCTGGACGAGATTGGCATGGGGCCTAGGCTAAAGACTTTTGATCCCCTCCTCCCTTGACTCAAGTCAAGCCAGCGCGGTTCCCGCATGGAGGCGCCGGGGCGCGGCGGCGCTAGCGCAACGGTCGGCATGTGGGCCCCGCCACTGTTCAAGAGACTTTGGTCAGATATCCCAGACCGGGAGCCCACCAGGTGGGTATCGGTATTGACATCAATCAAGGCCAGCGGCGAAAGGTTGACATAACCTATTATTTTAGAATTCATCCTGCGGAAATCCCCCGATGAGCACGGCAGTCAGCACCACGGTGGAAACGCGTTACCCTCCCGGCGACTTGGCGATCTGGATCTTCATCCTGGCCGAGCTTTCGGTCTTCGCCATCTTCTTCGCCGCCTATGCCTTTACGCGCATGAACAACCCGGAGTTGTTCAACCTCTACCAGGCCAACCTGGATCGGGGCGCCGCCCTGATCAACACCCTGGCCCTGATCACCAGCAGCTATTTCGTGGTGCGGGCCGTGGCCGCCATCCGGGTCGGCGAGGGTGGGCGTTGCGCGCGCTGGCTCGGGCTGGCCATCCTCATGGGCCTGGTCTTCCTGGGGGTGAAGGGCTTTGAGTACGCCCATCACTTTGGCCAGGGCATCACCCTGTCCACCAATCGCTTCTACATGTTCTACCTGTCCCTGACCTTTTTCCACTTCATGCACGTCATCCTTGGCCTGGTGATCCTGCTGGCGGTCGCCCTTAAGGCCCGCAAGGGCGACTATGATGCCCAGGACCACACCGGCGTCGAGACCGGCGCCTCCTACTGGCACATGGTGGACCTGGTCTGGCTGATCCTCTTCCCCCTGGTTTACGTGATGCGCTGAGGACAGACGCCATGAACAGCGCCTTCGCTTTCCCTCGTCCCTGCACCTGGGTCTATGTGATCCTCATCGCCCTCACCTTCACCACCTACGCCGTGGGCGAACTGGGCCTGGGCGGACTCTCATTTGCCCTGCTAGTGCTCGGCATCGCCCTCGTCAAGGGGCACCTGGTGGGCGACTTCTTCATGGGACTCCATGGACTGAGCGGCCCCTGGCGCTGGGTCATCCTCATCTGGCTAACCCTGATCGGCGGACTCATCACCCTGGCTTTTACCCGGACCTCCTGACCAAACCGGCCATGACTTGACCCAGGTTAAGGAGTCTTCGCCTTAGGCATTAGACTATCGGTTAGCTTGCGGGCCGGGAGGTTCCCGGATTACCGCGGGTAAACCCGAAATTTCAAGATCTTACCCCTAGGAGACGCTCATCATGCGCTACATCCCCATCCTGGCCGGAGTCCTGACCCTGGCCACCGGTCTGGCCCAGGCCGCCACCTCCGCGGACGTCTGCACCAACCTGGGTGCGGCCCGCACGGCCCTGGTCACCCTGCTCGATGAGGCCGATGCCACCAAGCAGAACGGCTACGTGGAACAGATCAAGACCGCGACTGCCGCCGTGGACGCGAACCTGGCCGCCATGGCCGGTGGGCCCGACGCCGCCAAGGTGAACGCCTTCAAGCCGACCTGGGACCTCTTCAAGGCGACCCGTGACGGGGAGATAGTCCCCGCCATCAAGGCCGGGGACACCGCCAAGGCCAAGGGGCTCGCCACCGGGGTCCAGGCCGGACGGATGAAAGAGATGAAGGCGGCCATGGGCTGCAACTGATCTCCGTTCGCCGCGGGGGACCACACCCTCGCGCGCGGGGCCGGCCCGCCACCCGGCGGACCGCCCCGCCCTCAATCTGGAACCGCCAGCGAGGTTACCGCCTCGGACCGACAAGGCCCCTTGTTATGCGGCGTGTCCAGAACCTGACCCAATATCGCCGAAGAATGTTCGTCAAGGAAGCCTAGATGTCCGCTGCCACCGCCCTCGGCGCCACCCTTCCCGACCCCTCCGCGCCGGCCCCTGGTATCCACTACCAGCCCCAGGGCCGGGAAGTGGCCCTCTTCGAACACGCCTACCACAACCGCCTGCCAATGATGATCAAGGGCCCCACCGGTTGCGGCAAGACCCGCCTGGTGCGCTACATGGCCGAACGCCTGGGCCGGACCCTCTACACCGTGGCCTGCCATGACGACCTGACCGCGGCGGACCTGGTGGGGCGCCACCTGATCGGCGACTCCGGAACCTTCTGGTCCGATGGCCCCCTGACCCGGGCGGTGCGGGAAGGGGCCATCTGCTACCTGGACGAGGTGGTGGAGGCGCGCAAGGACACCACCGTGGTCCTGCACCCCCTGACCGACGACCGTCGCATCCTCATCCTGGAGCGCACCGGCGAGACTCTGGAGGCGCCGCCCGGCTTCATGCTGGTGGTCTCCTACAACCCCGGCTACCAGAATCTGCTCAAGGGCATGAAGCCCAGCACCCGGCAACGTTTCGTCGCCCTGAGCCTGGGCTTCCCCCATCCCGAGCTGGAGATCGCCATTCTGATCCGGGAGACGGCCATCGACCCCGCCCTGGCGCGGCGACTGGTGGTCCTGGCCCGTGCCCTGCGCACCCTCAAGGATCACGACCTGGACGAAGGCGCCTCCACCCGCCTCCTGGTCTATGCCGCCACCCTGATCCGCAGCGGCATGCCCATCCTGGACGCCTGCCATGCCGCCCTGGTGGAACCCCTCACCGACGATGCCGAGACCATCGCCGCCCTGCGGGAGGTCATCCATGCCAGCCTTGGCGGCCAAGCCTGATGGAAGAGCAGGTCGGCGCCCTTTGGCACCGCCTCATCACCCGCGCCAGCGAACGCCGGTTTCCCGAGGCCGCGGTGCGGTTGGAGGACATGGCCGGTTTAATCGGCATCTTCTTTCGCGCCCTGGGGGGCGACGCCGGCCTGGAGGTCAAGGCCGCCGATGAGCACCGGCACGGCGCCCGCCGCGGCCTGCTAGCCCGCATCGCCGGGGTCGGCGACAAGATGGCCCTGGCCTGGCGGGATGATCGTGCCCTCCTCCTGCCGACCCTCATTGACCGTTTTCCGGAGCCAGGGCTCAATCGGGACCTCTATCTCTGGCTCGCGGCGCTGGCCACGGGAGAGGCCCGGACGGACGACGATTGGCTGACCGGTAACCAGCACCTGGCCCAGACGACCCTGGCCCGCTTCCCCGGCTTGGGCGACCGTTATCGCCGCCTGGTTGCCGCCCACCTCGCCGAACGCCCGGACCCGGCCCGCTTGCCGCGCCTGGAGGCCGAGGCCGAGGTGCTCATC
>JBATOB010000442.1:0-3239 GCA_049290655.1 Chromatiaceae bacterium
CCTGCCCCGTGTGCGGCATGTTCGTCGCCAAATATCCCCATTGGACCGCCACTGTCCTCTATCGCGATGGCCATGCCCATCACTTTGACGGCGCCAAGGATCTCTTCAAATACCTGTTCGATTTACCGAAATGGGCGCCGGGCCATCAAGCCGAGGACATCATCGCCATCGCCGTCATCGAATATTACGGGCTCGATCGTATCCCTGCCCGGGATGCCTGGTTCGTCATCGGCTCGGATGTCCTCGGCCCCATGGGCCACGAGTTCGTCCCCCTCGCCTCCGAGGCCGATGCCCAGGAATTTCTGCGCGACCACGCAGGCAAACGCATCCTGCGTTTCGAGGCCGTGACCTCGGAGTTACCGGACCATCTCGACGCGGCGAATTTTGATTGAGTGAACACCGCCGGGGCTGTGCTCCCAGCCGGGCCTGCCTTTGGCGGCCCCCACCCGCTAGGCGGGCCGATTCGCGATCCAGATACCGGCGCCGACCAGGAAGAGGGCGGCAAAAATGGTGGGAGTCAGCGGCTCATCCAGCAGGAGAACGCTGGCGAGCACCCCCATCACCGGGGTGAGGAAGGAGAAGGAAGAGAGCCGCGTCGCCGGATAATGGCGAATCAACCAAAACCAGCCAAGATAAGAGGCCCCGGCCACGATCACTGCTTGAAAAAAGAGGTTCGCCCACACCTGGGGCGTGGGGGCAAAGACCCCGGGTTCGCCCATCGCCATGGATAAGGGCGGCAAAAGGACGGCGGAGATGGCGAGTTGGTACAGCAGTATCTTTTCCGCCGATGAGCGCCCGAGAGCACTGGCCTTGACCGCCAAGGTGGTCGCCGCCCACAGCATGGCCGCCCCCAGAATCATCAGGTCCCCCATCCAGGCATGGTCCGCTGGCAGCCACAGGTGCTCGCCAAAGAGCAGGATAACCCCGACAAAGGCCAGGGCCATGCCCCCCCATTGCGCCTGGCGCATCCGTTCCCCGGGTAAAAACCAGCGCGCACCGAGGGCCACGAAGAAGGGGGCGGTATAGAGAAAGATTACGCCTCGGGAGGCCGGGGTGTAATCCAAGCCCAGGAATATCAATGCAAACTCACCGGAGAACAGCAAACCCACCAGCAGGCCGGGCCACCAGGTGCCATCGCGCTCGAACAGCCTGACCCGGCGGAACAGCACCCAGAGCAGAATGGTCGCGGTCGCGCCCAGGGAGCGTATCCCCGCCTGCCACACCGGCGAGATGCCCGCGTTAGCGACTTTAATCGCCACCTGCTGGAGACCCCAGATGGTACAGAATACGACCATAAGTCCGATGGCCAGGCGATCAAGTTCGTGCTTAGGCATGCTCTTGTGCAAGCGTCATGGCACCAGTCCAGGGGGTTTTGTCGGCAGGGATTGGGTCACCGGGAGGACGCCACCGCAGTTTCCCGCGTGGCAATTTTCCCTTCGCCCCGTATAATACGCTCCCTTGATGTCTCGGCGCGGGCGAGACTGGCGGGTTCTCGGAGAGGTGCCGGAGTGGCCGAACGGGCTTGACTCGAAATCAAGTGAACACGTAAGTGTTCCGTGGGTTCAAATCCCACCCTCTCCGCCATTCATACTTTGGTAGTGCCCCAATCGGTAGGATGGCAGTTAGCTAAAGCCTTTTTTTATCAGCCTGTTAGGCAAGATACGTCCTACGCTTTGGGGGCACTACCCATCAGGGCGAGCGCGCATAAACTTTCGTTTAGACGGAGGCTTACGGCATGATTGAGAGAAACCTTGTTAGGAGGCTCTCATGTCTGCCAGCTTTCTGGATCATTTCGGCACCCTCGAAGACCCTCGGGTGGAGCGCAACCAGCGCCATGCCCTGCTCGATATCGTGTTGCTCACGGTCTGTGCGGTAGTGAGCGGGGCCGACGGCTGGGAGGCGATCGAGGACTTTGGCCGTGAGAAACTGGATTGGTTACGCCAGTTTGGCCAGTTTGAGAACGGAGTGCCCTCGCATGACTGCATTGCCAACGTCATCTCACGGCTCACGCCCAAGGGCTTTGGCGAGTGTTTCCGCCGTTGGACCCTGGCGGTGGCTGGTGCCACGGGGGGCGAAATCATCGCCGTGGACGGCAAGAGCGCCCGCGGCTCACGGGATCGGCGCCGGGGGCGTTCGCCGCTGCACATGGTCAGCGCCTGGGCGTGCCGCAACCGCTTGGTGCTGGGCCAGGAAGCCACCGAGGAGAAATCCAACGAGATCACCGCGATCCCCAAGCTACTGGAGCTGCTCGAGCTCAAGGGCGGCATCGTCACCATCGATGCCATGGGCTGCCAACGCGCCATTGCTGAGCAGATCCGCGCCCAGGGGGGCGACTCTGTGCTAGGTCTCAAGGGGAACCAAAGCACCCTGCAGGAGAGCGTCGAGGACTTCTTCGTCACCGCCCTGGCGGGGGACTTCGCGGCGGTGGCCCACGACTTCCACGAGGAGATCGACCAGGACCACGGTCGCCTGGAGGTGCGCCGCTACTGGATCACCGAAGACTTGCGCACCCTGCCCGATAATCCGCTGTGGGCAGGACTGCGTAGCATCGGCCTGGTCGAGCGCCGCTGCCTGGTGGGCGACACCGAGTCGGTAGAGCGGCGCGACTTCATCAACTCCATCCCCGCTCAAGCCAAGACCTTTGCCAATGCCGTGCGCGGCCACTGGGGGGTGGAGAACCGCTTGCACTGGCGCCTCGACGTGATCTTCCGAGAGGATGCGAGCCGCATCCGCAAAGGCAACGCCCCAGCTATCATGACGGCCATCCGCCACTTGGCGCTGAATCTACTCGAACACGAGCCCGCGAAGCTGCGCCTGTCCCAGAAGCGCCGAAAGGCCGCCTGGAACGACGACTACCGTGCCAAGGTGGTGTTTGGACAGTGATTAATGCGCGCTCGCCCTGCACTACCCATACTTTAACCCACCGGCTGAAAGCCGGTGGGTTAAAGTAGCGGACTGAAAGTCCGGATACGCGCCGACTGAACGACGCGTCTATGGCTCAACCTGAAAATCTTTCGCGGGATCTGGCGCAAAGTGATGCTCTAGGTACGCCTGGATCTGCTCCTCGCTGATTTCGCCAACCGTCGTACCACAGTACCCAAAAGTGCTGTCTCCAGTAGCGCTGCTTCAAGGTCGGAAATGCTTCAAAAAGCTTGCTGGAGGCGCGCCCTTTGAGGCGACGCCTGATCTCGCTGGGCGCCAGCTCGGAGGGCGCCGAGACCAAAGTGATACTCGATCTG
>JBATOB010000443.1:0-4784 GCA_049290655.1 Chromatiaceae bacterium
CCTCATGACCGCCATGAGCTTCGTACTCGGCATGGTGCCCCTGGTCCTGGCCACCGGCGCCGGCGCCGCCAGCCAGGTCTCCCTCGGCGTCGTCGTCCTCGGCGGCATGATCGCCGCCACCGTCGTCGGCATCATCATCATCCCGCCGCTGTACGTCTTCATCCAAAGCCTGCGCGAGCGGGTCAAGGAGGGTTAGCGCGGCAACGCGGTGTCAGCGACCGGCGGCTTGATCATGGAGTTTCTCGCCGCCCCGGCCCTGGAGCCGGGACTGGCCGCGGAGATCGGCAACCGCCTGGCGGGCATGGACCCCTGGCAGACCCTGGGTTATAGCGCCGAGACCCTGGCCCGGGGGCTGGCGTCCCCCCATCCGGAGGTGACTCGCTATCTCGCCATGGCAGGCGACGAGCCCCAGGGGCTGGTAGTGGTGCGCTATCCCTGGCTGCGTGGGGCCTATATCGAGCTGTTCGCCGTCCTCCCGGCGGCCCAGGGCCGGGGCGTCGGTCGCGCGGCCCTGGAGTTCATCGAGTCCCGCTATCGCGGGCGTACCGCCAACCTCTGGCTGCTGGTCTCGGGCTTCAACGCCGGCGCCCGGCGTTTCTATGAGCGGCAGGGCTTTCGCCCGATTGGTGTCATCCAGGACCTGGTGGTGGCGGGGCAGGATGAGGTGTTGATGCGCAAGGTGATCCGGTGAGGGGAGACACCGGCAAAAGCCGTGAATCTTCTCGTGCTGGGGGTTTACGGCTGAAAAACTGGCCCCGGCCGGCCTACAAGGCAACAGCAGTCGTGATCGGGACAACCACCTTTGAGCCCGCACCTCTGAGTGCCTAAGGCATAATGCAATGCACCCCCTAATGCCCCCATCTTTCCGTTGGCAACTTACGGACTGAAGAACGATGGATCAGACATGCGAAGCCCTCTGCCCCGGTTGCTTCAGCGACAAAGGCCGAAACAACCTCTGCCACCACTGCGGCTACGATGAAAAGGCTGAGCGCGGTCCCCTGATCCTGCCCCACCGTGCCCGACTCCACGGGCAATTCGTCGTCGGGCGAGTGCTGGGCAAGCCTGGCGGCTTTGGCATCACCTACCTGGGTTGGGATCTCAACCTTCAGAACCGGGTGGCCATCAAGGAGTTTCTGCCCCGCGACCTGGCCGGGCGGTCCGGCGACCGGGCCACCGTCGCCGTCCATGCCCAGGACGATGATGAGTTGTTCCGCTTCGGCCTGGAGCAGTTCCTGCTGGAGGCGCTCACCCTGGCCCAACTCGATCACCCCAACATCGTGCGAGTGCGGCACTTCTTCGAGGCCAACGGCACGGCCTATCTGGTGATGGACTACTATCAAGGGCTGTCGCTGGCCGAGTACCTGGACCAGCGGGGCGGACGCCTGCCCGAGGATCAGGCCAAACTACTGATCGTCCCGACCCTCGACGGCCTGCGGGCCGTTCATGCCAAGGGCTTCCTGCACCGCGACCTCAAACCCCAGAACCTCTACCTTGCGCACCTGGAATCCGGTGGCGTGCGCCCCATCTTGCTCGACTTCGGTGCCGCCCGCCATGCCATGGGCGAGCGCAGCCGCTCTCTGTCGGCCATCATTACTCCGGGCTATGCACCCTTCGAGCAGTACCACCGCAATGGGGTTCAGGGTCCCTGGACCGACATTTACTCCGCAGCCGCGGTGCTCTACCGCATGGTCACCGGCGAGACGCCGCCGGAGGCGACCGAGCGCCGGGACCGGGACACCCCTATTTCGACTACCTCGCTGCCCACCAGGTGAACGAGGCCATTGCCTGCCTCCTATCCCCGACCAAAGGAGGACGCAAGATCGTTGAGAATCTCCGAACAGCACAGATCCATGAACTGCGCCTCGACGGTATCGAGGAATCCACGGCCACGGTGTGGATCGACTGGACTGGCACCACGCTCGACGGGACACAGCAACGCTGGCGCGGACCGATCCCCCTGCAATGGAACGGCACCGATTGGAAAATCGAGACCTTCAAGTTTCTTGTGAAAGTCTAGGGTCCAAGCATGACCAGCGCCGCACGTACCGTATTCTGGAAGACCCTTTGTTTCGCCGTCGGACTACTGGCCCTAGCGCCGGCCATGGCCACGGAGACCGCCGTCGGCACGGTTGAGCGCTCCTATCCCCAAATAACTGCGGCGATCCCGCCAGTCCCAAGCGCTGCCGCCGCACCGGCCACCCAGCCGGGCGCGGTGGCCACAATCCCGCCCACCGAACCGAGCGCAGGGGAAGCAATCCTGGTCCCCAAACCAAGCCGAGCGGACCCAATCCCGCCCGCCAAGGCCCCGGCGCCGCCCGCCGCTCAGACTGTCGATTCTCCACCCACCGCCCCCGAGGCCCGGGCGGGAGGCAAGCTCCTCCCCCAGCCAACCCGTCAGCCGGACCTGGCCCCCTCGCCCACCCCCAGGTCTGGGGCGACCAATCTGCTGGAGGCCTGCTGGAGCCCCCAGGACCTGCGGGGCCGACCCGGGGAACGCAAGATCCGCAACCATCTGACCCCTGACCATCGTCCGCCGGAGCTTCAGGTTCCACAGACGCCTCTCTCCGCATTCTCCCGGATTGCCCCGCTTTCCCTGCGCTCTGTCACTCCAACCAACGGGGAGAAACTCATCGCCCTGACCTTCGACCTCTGTGAGCAGGCCGATGAAGTCACCGGCTACGATGGCGACCTGGTCGATACGCTCCGGGCGCAAGGCGTCGAGGCGACCTTCTATGCCGGCGGCAAGTGGATGCGGTCCCACCCCGAGCGCACCCTGCAGCTCATGGCCGATCCGCGCTTCGAACTCGGCAATCATGCCTGGACCCACGGCAACCTGCGGGTGCTGAAGGGGGCAGATCTGGAACAACAGATCCACTGGACCCAGGCCGAATACGAGCGGTTGCGCGATCAACTCCTGACGCTCCCCTGCGCCGCCCCACTGGCCGCCGTCGAGGGACCACTCATCCCCCGCTGGCCCGAGACCTTCCGCTTCCCCTACGGCACCTGCAACGACGACTCCCTGCAAGCGGTTGCCACCGCCGGCCTCTACCCGGTGCAATGGAACATCGTGACCGGCGACCCCGCCAAGGGCCAGACCGCCGCGCGAATCGTCAAGACCGTTATGTCCCAGATCAAGCCGGGATCCATCGTGGTTGCCCACGGCAACGGCCGCGGCTGGCACACCGCCGAGGCCCTAAAGACCCTGATCCCCGCCCTGCGTCAGCAAGGCTACCGCTTCGTCACCGTCAGGGAGTTGCTGCAGGCCGGCACCCCCGTCACGGCCGCGCAGTGTTACGAGGTACGCGAGGGCGACAATCTGCGTTACGACAAACTGTTTGGGAAGGGGACTCAATGACCGCGACGACCCCGAGTCCCTTTACCGAGGGCAAATCGGTGGCCGTCATGGGCGAGGGAATGACACCGTCCCTCGGTAGGGAGCACCTTTTCCTGGTCAAAATCGCACCCATAACGGCGTTAGGTCGATATTGGCTCTTGTGTAGCATGCCTTCGTGACGCACCGATGAAAAATATTACGCCATCTATTGATGACGATGCCTATCGCTTGGCCCGCCTCACGGCCGAGGAGCCCAATACGACGGTAAGCGCCCTGGTACGCGAATACCTACGTTCCTTCATCCATCCCATGGGCGGCCCGACGGACCCTGCCGCGAGCCTCTTTGCGGCCTTGGATCGTGCCCATGACTTCCGGGCCACCGACCGGTTAACGCGCGAAGAGGCTCATGAAGCCTGACACCCCCGCAAGTCGGCCTTGAAGCCCATGCACCAGGACGACGACGCCGGCTACAAGCTCCTCTTCTCCTCCCCCCGATGTGGTGCGGGACCTGGTATTGGGTTTCATCCCCGACGCCTGGTTGCATGGCCTGGACTACCGCACCCTGGAAAAGGTCCCCGCCAGCTATGTAGCGGACGACCTGCGCCAGCGCAGCGACGACGTCGTCTGGCGGGTTAAGGCCGGCGCGGACTGGCTCTACCTCTACATCCTCATCGAATTCCAGAGCCGCGTCGACCCCTTCATGGCGGTGCGGATGCTGGTCTATGTTGGCCTGCTCTATCAGGACCTGATCCGGTGCCGGGAGGTCAAACCCGGCCACAAGCTGCCGCCGGTGCTGCCCATCGTCCTCTACAATGGCGGCAAGAACTGGACCGCGCCCACCGAGCTCGCCGCCCTGCTGCCCCAGGTGCCCGGGCGGGTCGCCGACTATCTGCCCCAGCTCCGCTACCTGCTCATCGACGAGAACCGTTACGGCGAGGCGGAGTTGGCGGCGATGCGCAATCTGGTGGCCGCCATCATCCGCTTCGAGCACCCGGCGGACGATCGGTCCCTGTTACGGCTGATCGACCTGCTCAACGACTGGCTGGAAGGGCAGCCGGAACTCAAGCGCACCTTTGCGATCTGGACCCGGGCCCTGGTGCGGCGGCGCAGCAAGAACACCCTCATCATTCCCGAGATTCGCGGCTTGGAGGAACTCAGAATGACCCTGGCGGAAAAATTTGATCAATGGGCGGAAGACTAGGTTCTGTTGACATATTACCGCAGCCAGATAAGCGCCGAGGCGAAGCGAAGGAAGCCCATGTCGTTGCGAGCCAGCTGTTCAAAGCGTGAGCAGATCCTGCGGTCGGGTTTGATCTTATTGCAGAAGCACACGATCAGGCGAGGCTCTTTGTCCATGAACCCATCGCCCTCACGGGGCTGGGTGCGCTGACGGCGGGCAGGGATGACGGCCACCCTGACGCGCGCCGCGATGGCCTGGATCAACGCATCA
>JBATOB010000444.1:0-6564 GCA_049290655.1 Chromatiaceae bacterium
ACCTGGCACCCCATGAATATGCTGTCGATGACGAATCCCTGACCCTTTTCCAGGTGCCGGACCAGTTTCGCCTGGAGACGCGGGTGCGTATCCACCCCGACCAGAATAGCGCCCTGGTGGGTCTGTATCTCTCCAATGGCATGCTCTGCACCCAATGCGAGGCGCAGGGTTTTCGCCGTATCACTTATTTCCTGGACCGCCCCGATGTCATGGCCCGCTTCTCCGTCAGCCTGGAGGCGGACCAGGGCCAGTATCCGGTCTTGCTCGCCAATGGCAACCCGGCCGGGACCGAGGACTTGCCGGATGGCTGCCACCGGGCCTACTGGGATGATCCCTTTCCCAAACCCAGCTATCTCTTTGCCCTGGTGGCGGGGGATCTGAGTCGGGTCTCGGACCGCTTCCGCACCGCCTCCGGGCGGAAGGTGGCGCTGAATATCTGGGTGGAACCGGAAAACCTGGATAAGTGCGGCCACGCCATGCGGGCACTGAAGAACGCCATGGGCTGGGACGAGGACCGCTACGGGCGGGAGTACGACCTGGATGTCTATAACATTGTCGCCGTCAGCCACTTCAACATGGGCGCCATGGAGAACAAGGGCCTCAATATTTTCAACGCCAAGGCCGTGCTGGCGAGCCCGGATACGGCCACCGATCAGGATTTTCAGTGGGTCGAGGGGGTCATTGCCCACGAATACTTCCACAACTGGTCGGGTAACCGTGTCACCTGCCGGGATTGGTTCCAGTTGAGCCTCAAGGAGGGCTTCACCGTCTTTCGGGATCAGGAGTTCTCCGCCGACCGGGGTTCCCGGGGCGTCAAGCGCATCGCCGACGTGCGGATGCTGCGCGCCCGCCAGTTCGCCGAGGACTCGGGCCCTCTGGCCCACCCGGTACGGCCGGAGTCCTATATCGAGATCAACAACTTCTATACCGCCACCGTCTATGAGAAGGGCGCGGAACTGGCGCGGATGCTGGCCCATTTGCTGGGCCCCGCCCTGTTTCGGCGCGCCACCGATCTCTATTTCAGCCGCCACGACGGCCAGGCGGTGACGACGGATGACTTTGTCGCCTGCATGGAGGCGGTGAGCGGGCGGGATCTTAGCCAGTTCAAGCGCTGGTACAGCCAGGCGGGGACCCCGGAACTGGAGATCGCCGGGACCCATGACCCCGCTGCCCAGGTCTATGACTTACGGGTGCGCCAGCATACCCCGCCCACGCCGGGACAGCCTCGCAAGGAGCCCCTGCATATCCCCCTGGCCCTAGGCCTCCTCGATGGCCAGGGGTGGGACCTGCCGCTGTGGCTCGCGGGGGAGGCCCAGGCGGCCAAGGCGGGCACTCGGCTGCTGGAGGTCCGGGAGCCGGAGCAGGTCTTTCGCTTTGTCGAGATACCCGAGCCGCCCTTGCCCTCCTTGCTGCGCGGCTTCTCGGCCCCCGTCAAGGTCCGTTTCGACTATAGCGATGCCGATCTCCTCTTCCTCATGGCCCATGACAGCGATGGGTTCAACCGCTGGGAGGCGGCCCAGACCCTGGCGCAGCGGCTCTTGCTGGCCTGGGTGGAGGAACCGGGCCGGCCGCTCCCGGCGGGCTTTTTCGAGGCCGGCCGGCGCGCCCTGACGGATGCTCGGGCGGAGCGGGCCTTGATCGCCGAGATCCTGACCTTGCCTAGCGAGTCTTATCTGGGGGATCAGATGGATCTGGTCGCCGTGGAGGCGATCCACCAGGCTCGCGAGGCCCTGATGACCCGTCTGGGGCGGGAATTGAGCGGGGAGTTCCGGGCGGGCTATGACAGGAACCAGGATCGCGGGCCCTACGAACCCAGCCCCGAGGCCATGGGTCGGCGCGCCCTCAAGAATCTTTGTTTGGGCTACCTGGTAGCGGCGGGGGAGGGTGAGGCCCTGGGGCTCTGTCGTGACCAGTTCGCGGCTGGCCACAACATGACGGACCAGATCGCCGCCCTGCGGCTGCTGGTGGATGCGGGCGGCGCGGCCGGGGAGCAGGCCCTGGCGGCCTTTTACGATCAGTGGGCCGGCGATGCCCTGGTCCTCGACAAATGGTTTGCCATCCAGGCGAGCGCCAAGGGGCCGGGTACCCTGGAGCGGGTGCGAGGCCTGCTGGGGCATCCCGCCTACAGCCCCACCAACCCGAACCGGGTGCGCAGCCTGGTGGCCAGTTTCTGCGCCAACCCCATGCCTTTCCATGCCGCGGATGGCGCCGGCTATGCCTTTCTGCGCGAGCGAGTCCTCGAATTGGATCCCCTCAACCCCCAGATCGCCGCCCGCCTGCTTCAGTCGCTGGTCCGCTGGCGCCGCTACGACGCCCATCGCCAGGGCCTGATGTGGGCGGAACTGGAAAGCATTCTGGCCGTCCCCAAGCTGTCAAAGGATGTCTATGAAGTGGCCGCGAAGGGCCTGGCCTAACCTTGGAGAAGAAATTGGAGATGACCAACCCGACCCCCGACCAGCCCCCTCCGAGGCGGGTACACCTCGATCCCGACCCGCCACTGGCGGATTACCTCGCCGCCATGGGTCTGGCGGATCGGGAGGCCAGGGCCCGCTTGGGGGATTGCATGCTCCTGTCCTGGTATGACCGGGACCGGGATTTCGAGTCTCCCCAGCATTCCAGCGAGTGCCACCTGGACAGCGCCACGCCGGGCTACGTGGACTATGGAATCCACCATGGCGCCACCCTGATGGTGGATGTCGAGGACGGGCGTTTCATCTTTTTCTACTTGCCCGTGGCGTTAACTACCCCAAACACCTGAGTTACCGGTATCCCGGGCCGGGTGGTGTCTGGCGGGGGACGCCGTGAATACGTCCCTGTAGGCTTGGCGACAGCATCCCTGCTGTCGACACCCCCGCCAGCCCCCACCCGACCCTCCCGCCACCTACCGAGGCGTGACTCGTGCTGGCTATGAGTCCGGTCGGGGGTTGCCGCCAGGTCCCGGGCCTTCTCGGCGGACGCGCACCTCCAGGGGGTCGGAGGCGCGCAGGTGAATGTCGCGCTGGGGGAAGGCGAGGGAAATGCCGTGGGCGCGGAACTTGTCAAGGATCACTTGTTGCAGGTCCGAAATGACCGGCACCCGATCCTCCACCTCCGGGACAAAACAGCGGGCCTGTAGGAGCAGGGCACTGTCGCCAAAGCGTTCGAAAATGAAGCTGGGCGGCGGCTCCTTCAGTACCCGGTCATTGTCCGCCACCGCCTCCTCCATGAGCCGTATCGCCAGGCGCACGTCATCCTCGTAACCCACGCCCAGGCTGATGACGACCCGGTTCAGGGAATCGCTCAGGGTCCAGTTCAGCAGGTGGTTGGTAATGAATTCCTTGTTTGGGACCAGGAGTTCCTGGCGGTCCCAGTTGCGTACCGTGGTGGCGCGGATGCGGATCTTGGTCACGGTGCCCGTGGTTTGGCCGATGGTCACCACGTCGCCGACCCGCACCGGGCGCTCGAACAGGATGATGATGCCGCTGATGAAGTTGGCCACGATCTCCTGCAAGCCGAAGCCAATACCCACGCTGAGGGCCGCCACCAACCACTGGACCCGCCCCCAGGAAATGCCCAGGGTGCTGGAAACCGTCATGGCGGCGAGGGCGACGAGGGTGTAGGCGGTGAGGGTCTTGATGGCGTAGCGGGCGCCGGGCGATACGGAGAAGCGATCCAGCAGGAGAATTTCCAGGAGTGCCGGCAGGTTGCGGACGGCGATGGTGGCCATGGCGATGGTGGCGAGGATGAAGGCTACGCTGGCCAGGGAAAAGGTCTTGAGCTTCTCCTCGCCGTCCACCAGGCCCATGTAGGTCCAGAGGGCGATGTCCTGGAGGCGGGTAAAGGCCGGAACCACATCGGACCAGATGGCCCACAGGCCCAGCAGGGCCCCCACGAAGATGACGGCGTTGATCAGGCGCCGGGTTTGTTCGTCCAGAGTAACCAATTCCATGCGCCGCTCCGCGACTGGATGGATGGCCCCGGGGCTGGCATCGGACTCCTTGTGCTCCGGGGGGTGATCCAGGGCGGCCTGCAGGGCCAGGCGGCGGTGGGTGACGCCCAGCCAGCGCAGGATGGATTGCTGCAGGATGACCAGGGCCAAAATCAACCAGAGTTGCTGGACCAGGGAGCCCAGGAGGGTGGCGGCGGTAAAGACAAAGCCAAAAATGGCGAGCAGGGATAGCCCCAGCGGGATGGCGAGGATGCCGAAATACCAGACATGCCGTAGCCGGTAGGACCAGCCCTCGGGGTGCAGCGCGAGGTAATTCTTCAGGACGCCATGGGTGGGATGCGCGAGCCTGCCGAGAAAGGCGGTCAGGCCCACCATGAGGACGATGAGGCTGATCCGTTGCAGCCCCAGCCCGAAGGTGGCATTGGGGTCGGCGAAGAGGAGGGCGACGACGAAGGAAATGGGCACTAGGGTCGCCGTCGCCCAGGATACATGACGCCGGATCAGGCCCAGGATGGCTCCGGTCCACCGGAAGTGGCGGTCGGCCACGCCGCCCGGCATACACAACAGGTCCAGGAAGCGCAGCGAAAAGAAGCCCGTTGAGATGGCGATAATGGCGAAGCCGACTCCCTTGCTGAAGACCGTCGCCGCCGCCGAGGTCTCTAGCCGCCAGCCGAGGGCGGCTATGAGCAGAGGCCATCGCAACGCCAGAAGGATAGTGAGGGCCAACCCGGCGAGGGTATGGTGGAAGCTGTCGGTCTGGACGCGCCGCAGGGGTTCGGCGCCCCGCAGAATGGCCCGCTTGATGGCCTTGCCCCGAAACAGCAGCCAGAGGAGGGGCGCCAGGCTGAGCCAAAAGAGGGGGGAACCCGTGGCCTCGTAGAGCAGGACCTTCAGGACCTCTTGCCAATGGGAGGGGGCCAGCAGCCAGGCCAGGCCGCGGGGCACCGAGGTGAAGGCGTCCATGCCCATGACGGGCGGCGCGCTCCGGGTCCACAAGAGATGCTGGGCCAGAAACCGCTGGTAGGCGGTGACGGTGCGCAGCAGTTCCTGGGCGGCGAAGTCCAGTTCGCCTAGGAGTCGCAGGTAAGCCTGGTTAGCCTCCTGGGCCTGGCCGAGGAGTTCCCGCTGACGTTCGAGTTGCTCCCGAACCTGGGCCCGCAGCTCGCGGGTGACCTCTTCGGAGGGCAGCAAGGTCAGGCGTTCCTCGACCTGGCCATCCAGGTCGCGCAGGCGTTGCAGGTCCTCGTTGAAGCGGATCTCCCGCAGACTGGCGTCGGCGATGCGGTGTTCCCTGGCGCGGTTGGCCTGCTCGATCTCGGCGGCGTCCGGGAGTTGCTGACGGCTGTTCAGCAGGACCTGGCCCATAGCCTCGGTGAGCCCCGAGATTTCCATCCGTTGGCGGGTGTTGCGGTATTCTTCCTCCAGCCGCTTGGCCTGGGTGCTGAGCTGGGTCAGTTCGGCGGCGATGGTGCCTTGGGCGCTGGTGGCCTCGCCGAGCTTTTCGGTCAGGTCCGCGTTCACCGCCGCGAGTTCCCCCACCAGGGCGTGATGCCCCGAGGCGGCGACCGTGGCCGCCACGGCCTGCCTTTTGGCCTGCTCGGCCTCCGCGAGGCGGCGCTGGCTCAGCACCTCCCGGAGGAGACCGACACGGGCCTGGGTGCGTTTGAGGTCCAGTTGGTGCTTGTCGCGTTCCGCCCGCAAGAGGTCCTCGCGCACGCCCTGGGACAGGATTTCCCTATCCAGACGCGAAAGCTCGGCGCGCAGGGCGCGTTGGCGCGTCTCTTGAGTCAGGAGGCGGGCCTCCTTGGTGGCGGCTGTCTCGCCTTCCGGGGCCGGTTGCGCCACCTCCGTCGCGAGATCGTCCAGGGCCTTACGGGCGTCCTGGGTGCTCTGCCGTGCGGCCGCCAGGGTTTGGGGCCAGTCCGAGAGGCTTTTTTCCAGCTCGCCGAGGCGGGCGGTGAGGGCGGCCTCGTCGGCGCCCGCCTGGGTGAGTTGCTGTTCGAGTTCGGTGATCGGGACATCGTCCTTGGGAGCCGCCGGCTTATCCTCGGCTTGGGCCCGCAGGGTCTGGATCTCCTTGCGCAGGCGCTGGACCTCCGTAGGCGCGTTCTCCAGGGTCTGGGCCAGGGCCGCCAATTTGGCCTCCTGGTTGCGCATGACCTCCATATTGCTCAGGGCCTTGCGGTAGAGTTCGGTCAGGCGCTTGGCGGTGTCGGCATCGCTGGCGCCCTCCAGCTCCTTGATGCGGGTCTCGATCAGGCGGATGGTGACCTCAGGATCCTCCTTGGCATCGAGGATATCGCTGACGACCTGCCGTTTATCCTCCTCCCGGGCAGCGTCGGGCTTTGGCTTGGCCTCGGTCGCGGCCAGGGCATGGCCGGCACCCAGGCATAGCCAGGCCAGCAGGAAGATCAGGGAACCAAGGCGAGTAAGGGGCAAGGGGCGACTCCGGTGGGGTTGACGGTCCTATGGTCCCGCCACGGCTCCCAGGAAGCAACCCAACGGGGCGAGATGGTCCTGGCTGGGACCCTGATTAGGCCCGCCAGGCGGAATCTTGGCGGGGGATCTTCACGCTGGTGCGGTGCCAACGTGAGGATTGTGATCCTGGCATTGGAAATCCTTGTCAATTTCATTGC
>JBATOB010000445.1:0-5736 GCA_049290655.1 Chromatiaceae bacterium
GGGTGGCGGCGTCCAGTCGAGGGCGCGAGTGTCCTCATCGACCAACAGGGCAGCGATCTCAGTGGTGACGGACGAGGACAATCGTCCGATCGGGGTTGACCGGGGTCAGCCGTTCCAGCGCAAAGGCTGGCCGGGCACCGTAACGCAACAGCCGTTCCAGACCGGCGCGGTCATCCCCGGCCATCCGCACCGCCGCATCCAGCGAACAGCCGCCGTGCTCCCAGGTCCGCATCGTTTTGGCGTCCGCAGCCTCCAGCAGCCCGCTACGGGCAACCCCCCCAGCACCCGGCGGCACACCGGCGCGGCGATGGCCGCGAGCGCCTCCGGTGTCAGGTCTTGCGCGGGTCGGAACCGACGCCATGGAATTCACGGGCTTCATGGAACAATTCCTGCGCGACCATCCCGAAGTGGTCGAGGACCAGCAGCACGACTGGGACATCTACTGGAACCCAAACGACAGTCACCCGATCAAGCTGAATCTCCTGCGACCGGGCAGCCGCTCCGGGCAACCGGCATAGCCGTTGCCCGACGGGCGCCACGAGGTCCGATGGATGCAAGGATGCGCACCCCTGAAATAGCCGGCTACCTCTATCGGGGCGGCCTATACTCCGGACGCAACATCGCATCGGCAGGGTTGCGTGGGTCGCATGGCTAACGGAAAGCCTGTTCCTCCGCCACGCCTTCTCGGGAAGACCTTCAACGTGATCAGGAGCTAACACCCCGTCCAAGTCCCAGCACTCCAACAAGCAAGCGAAAATACAGGCCACGCTATCGCCCAAGAAAAAAGGGTGGCCAAGATGGTCAAGAAGCACGCCGGGGAGGTCATCCCCCTGATCGTCAAGGGTTCCTGAGCTTCCTCAAGCTTCGTCCGGGTGTGGCCGTGCCATGCGTGCCGGCTGGACCCAGCAGTCGTATTCTTCCGCCGTGACCTGGTCCGAGGCCAGGGTGGCCTCGCGCAGGCTGATGCCATCCCGATCAGCCCGGCAGGCGATGGCGGCGGCGCGGTCGTAGCCGATATGAGGCGTCAACGCGGTTACCAGCATCAATGAGCGCTCCAGCAGGTCGGCCACATGGCCGCGTTCGGCCGTGATGCCGCGCACGCAGTAGGCCTCGAAACTGGTCATGCCATCGGCCAACAAGCGCACGCTTTGCAGAAAGGCATGGGCGATCAGCGGCGTGTATGCGTTCAATTCGAAATTGCCTGAAGCGCCGGCGTAGGTGATAGCCACATCGTTGCCGAAGACCTGGCAGCAGAGCATGGCCAGAACCTCGCATTGGGTCGGGTTGACCTTGCCCGGCATGATGGAACTGCCGGGCTCGTTCGCGGGCAGGCGCAACTCGCCCAGGCCCGCGCGCGGCCCCGAGGCCAGCCAGCGGATATCGTTGGCGATCTTGGTGAGGGCGACGGCCAGGGTTTTGAGGGCGCCGTGGGCCGCGACCAGCGCGTCGTGGGCGGCCAGGGCGGCGAATTTGTTGGCGGCGCTCCGGAACGGCAGTCCGAGGCGCGCCGACAGTTCTGCCGCGACCCGGTCGCCAAACCCGGCCGGGCTGTTCAACCCAGTGCCCACCGCCGTGCCGCCGATGGCCAGGTCCAGCAAGGCCGGCAGAGCCGCGGCGATGATCTGGTGGGCATGATCCAGCTGGGCAACGTAGCCGGAGAACTCCTGGCCCAGGGTCAGGGGTACGGCATCCTGGAGGTGGGTTCGGCCGATCTTGACGATGTCGGCAAATTCGCGCGCCTTGCCGTCCAGTGTCACGCGCAGTATATCCAGGGCGGGGAGCAGTCGGTACGTCAGTTCCAGGCTCGCGGCCACATGCATCGCGGTCGGGATGACGTCGTTGCTGGACTGACCGAGGTTGACCTGGTCGTTGGGATGCACCCGGCGCGCCTCGCCGCGGCTGCCGCCAAGCAGTTCCGATGCCCGGTTGGCCAGGACCTCGTTCAGGTTCATGTGGGTCTGAGTGCCCGAGCCGCTCTGCCAGACCATCAGGGGGAATTCCCGGTCATGCCGACCCGTCAGCACCTCGTCGGCGGCCGCGACGATGGCTTGGCCCAGGGCCGGATCGAGCCAGCCGAGGTCTTGGTTGACCTGGGCACAGGCCCTCTTGACTTCGGCCAGGGCCAGGATCAGCGGACCCGGCATGGTTTCCGAGGAGATCCGGAAGTGTTCCAGGGCGCGCTGGGTCTGGGCGCCCCAGAGGCGCTCGGCCGGGACCTGTACGGTGCCCAGGCTATCGCGCTCGCTGCGGGTGTCGCTCATGACGTCCTCCGTTGTACCTCGCCCACGCAGGGCGCGGCGTTCAATCCCAGCGATCGTCGCGAACAATGACCAGGCCGGCCGTGATCCGCACGGGCAGCACGGCGACCGCTTCGTAGGCCGGCGGCGCGGTGACCTCGCCGGTGATGATGTCGAAGCGGGCGCCATGGCGGGGGCAGGTGATCTCGCGGCCATTCAGGGTGCCGCTAGCCAGTTCGCCGCCATCATGGCTGCAGACGTCCTCGATGGCGTAAAAGCCGGATTCGAGCCGAAATACGGCGATCCGGACCCCGTTCGCATGCACCACCCGGCACGCGCCGATGGGGAAGTCCTCGATGCGGGCCACTTCAATCCAGTCGTTCATCGATATAGTCCCAGTTGCAGCCGGGCCGCCTCGTCCATCCGGCTGGTGTCCCAGGGCGGCTCCCAGACCAGTTCCACGTTCGCGCGGCTTACGCCGTCCACTGCTTCAACCGCGTCCTCCACCAGGGCCGGAAAGGACTGGGCCACCGGGCAGGCGGGCGCGGTCAGCGTCATGCGAATGGTGACCCGGTTGAGGTTGTCGATTTCCAGGTCGTAGACCAGGCCGAGGTCGTAGATGTTGATCGGGATTTCGGGGTCGCGAATCCGGCGCAGGGCCGCGATCACATGACTGCGCAGATCGCCCTCGGGGGGAGGCTCGCGGAGCAGGCGCGCCAGGTTCATGGCATCGGCCTGGGCTCGGGTTGCGGGCACGCGGCCACGGCCTCCTCGGTGGTCACGGTCTCGCTGCGATTGTCCAGTGCTGCCCGCAGGGTGTGCCAGGCCAGGGTGGCGCATTTCACCCGCATGGGGAATTCCCTGACCCCCGACAGCACCTTCAATTTGCCGACCGCATCGGCCGGGCCGTCCTCGGCCAGCATGGCATGCACCCGATCGAACAGACAGTCGACCTCGGCAACGGTCTTACCCTGGATCGCCTCGGTCATCATGGAGGCGGAGGCCATGGCCACGGCACAACCGGCGCCCTCGAAGCCGGCCTCGGCGATGTGGCCGTCCGCCACCTTGAGGTGGACCGCGATCTCGTCGTCGCACAGGGGGTTGAAGCCGTGGGCGTGATGGTTGCTGCCAGGCGGGTTCTCGGGGAAATGCCGGGGGTGGCGATTATGTTCCAGGATCACTTCTTCGTAGAGTTCGCGTAGGTCGCCGGTCATGGCGTTGGCTCCATCAGAGTGCGCCGGGCCATGGCCGCAATCAGGCGGGGCGTCAGCCAGTTGCGCAGGTGGGTGTGGTCGAGCAGCCCGAGGGCCTCGGTGGCGAAGCCCTCCATCAGCAGTTGGTGCGCCAGCGCGAGATCGATGCCACGGCTTTGTAGGTAGAACAGGGCCTCCCGGTCCAGGTTGCCGATGCTGGCGCCATGGCCACACTTCACGTCGTCGGCATAGATCTCCAGCCTGGGCATGGCATCGATCTCGGCTTGAGGCGAGAGCAGCAGTCCCCGGCAGGATTGCCGGGCGTCGGTCTTGCGGGCCGCGCGGTCGACCACGACATGGCCGTCGAATACGGCGCGGCCACGGCCTTCGGCCAGGCCCCGGTAGGTGACCCGACTGGTACCCGAGGGTGCGCGATGGTTGATGCGCAGATGCAGGTCGGCATGGCGGTGGCCATCGGCCAGGTCGAAGGCGTCGATCCGGGTCGTGGCGCCCGGGCCGGCCATGTGGACCGTGATCTCGTGCCGTGCCAGGGCACCATCCAAGCCGATGTGCAGGGCGCGGTATTCGCTGTCCCGGCCCAGGCGAACCGCGGTCAGGCTGGTGTGGGTGGCGGCCGCCCCTTCCTCGATCACCTTGAGGTGGGTGAGGCGGGCGCCGTCCTCCAGGACGATCTCGGTCACGGCGTTCTGCCAGTAAGGCTGGCCGATCTGGCCGAGGTAGTGCTCGACCAGGATGGCCTCGGCGCCCTGTTCCAGCACCGCCAGGGTGCGTGGATAGAGCATCGCCTCGGCCTCGGCGGCGCCGTAGAGGGTGAAGATCGGCAGGGTGAGATGGTCGCCAGCGGGTACGTAGACACGGGCACCATCCTGCCAGAGCGCCAGGTTGAGGTTGGCCAGGGCAGTGTCGTCGGCCACCTGGCCCAGGTACTGGTGCACGGCCTGAGTGTTGGCCAGGTCAAGCAGGGTACCGGCTATCTGATTGGCTAGATAGGTGCCGTGGCAGCTCAACTGGCCGTTCTGGAACACCAGGGCGTGGCCCGGATAGGACGCGATGTCCGGGCACACCGCCTCGCCCACCACCGAGGTGGGCGAATGCCACACCCTGCGTTCCAGCGCGGCCAGCGAGGTGTGCTTCCAGGCCTCCAGGCGGGTGCTCGGCATGCCGGTCGCCAGAAAACGGTCCAGGGCCGCGCCACGCTCGCCGGCCAGCCAGCCCGGCACCTCGATCCGGCGCAGGGCCTCGATGAAAGGCGTGTTGGCGGTCATGGTATGTAGGTCTCCTCGCGGTTGTCCCGGATGTTCAGCCAGCCGTAGCCCTTGGCCTCCAGTTCCAGGGCCAGGTCGCGGTCGCCGGAGCGGACGATGCGGCCTTCGGCCAGGACGTGGACCCGGTCCGGGACGATGTATTCGAGCAGGCGCTGGTAGTGGGTAACCAGGATGATGGCGCGATCGGGAGCGTGCAGGACGTTGACGCCGCGCGCGACCACCTTGAGGGCGTCGATGTCGAGGCCGGAATCGGTTTCGTCCAGGATGGCCAGGCGCGGTTCCAGCACCGCCATCTGGAGGATCTCGTTGCGCTTCTTCTCGCCCCCGGAGAAGCCTTCGTTAAGCGATCGGTACAGGAAGCTGTCGTCGATCTCGAGCATGGCCAGACGCCCCTTCACGAATTCCAGGAAATCGAAGGCATCCAGCTCGGGTTCGCCCCGGTAGCCGCGCTGACTGTTGAGCGCCCTGCGCAGGAACTGGGCGTTCGCCACGCCGGGAATCTCGATCGGGTACTGGAAGGCCAGGAAGATGCCGGCGCGGGCACGCACCTCGGGGCTGAGGGGCAGCAGGTCGCGGTCCAGGTAGCGCAGGCTGCCCTGGGTCACCCGGTAGCCCTCGCGTCCAGCCAGGACCTGGGCCAGCGTGCTCTTGCCCGAGCCGTTCGGACCCATGATGGCGTGGACCTCGCCGGGCTTCACGGTGAGGTCAATGCCCTTGAGGATGGCCTTGTCGTCGACCGATACGTACAGATCCTTGATTTCGAGCATCGCTATCTCCTTGTTCCGGTTCAGCCGACCGCGCCTTCGAGGCTGACGGCTAGCAGTTTTTGGGCCTCCACCGCGAACTCCATGGGCAGTTCCTTGAAGACTTCCTTGCAGAAACCGTTGACGATCAGGTTGACCGCATCTTCCTCGTCAAGGCCCCGGCTCTTCAGATAGAACAGCTGGTCGTCGCCGATCCGGCTGGTGGTGGCCTCGTGCTCCACGGTCGCGCCCGGGTTCCTGACCTCTATGTAGGGGA
>JBATOB010000446.1:0-6599 GCA_049290655.1 Chromatiaceae bacterium
CCCCCGGAGCGGGCCCCAAGGCAGCCCCAACAAGACCTCATCGACGTGAAAGAGACCGGCGAACACCGGCAAGAGTTCGCCGAGACCGAGGCACCCAGGCCACCCCGGGAGCAAGAGCCCCCCGTTAGCCTCGAGGCTATTCAACCCACCCCGAGGACCGAGGACCCATATACCCAGCCGGTGACCGCCGAGGCAACCCCGGAGGATGAATCTGAATCCAAGCCTTCTCGAGACCTGATCGAGGAAGACGCGGAGGCCCCCAGCAAACCCCGGTCCCGGCGACGTCGCGGCGGACGTGGCCGGCGTGGCCGTGGCAATAGTGGCGAGGCCAGTGTGGATGAAGCCGGCGAGGCTAAAGATCAGCCCGATACCAGCGCGGCCGCGGATCAGACCGAGACCAGGGCCCGGGCAGCACCCGCGCTTTCCCCCCGGGTCCCACCGCTCGAGATCGCGGAGACTCCAAAGGAGGCCGAGACCCAGGCCAGTCCAGAAAAACGGGAGCTAGTCGCCGAGGAGCCCGCGGCCCAGATCAAAATACCGGCTAAGCCAAAAGCCAAATCGTCCGTGGAGCCCGCCTCGCCCGAACCCGAGACCCCGACAGCCAGTCCAACCCCAAGCCCCCGCCGCAGACGGGCAGCCACCGAGGCCTCCGAGGAGAGGGAGAAGCCTGTCGAGACTGAGCGGCAGGCAGCAACTCCCGTCGCGGCAAAGCCTGCCGTGAAGGAGAGCCCCCCCGCTCCGGATGAAACGGCTATGACCCCAGCGGCATCCCAGGCAGAGCCCAGCCAGGTTATTGCCAAGCCCGAGCCCGAAATCCTTACCGAAAGAGCGAAGGCACCGGTGGCAAGAAAGGCGCCCAAACCAGCCGCGGAGGCTGAATCCAACAGCCCGGACATCGCCCCGGCACCGGACACCCCGCCCCAGGCAAAGGCGGAAGAAGTTAAGGTGAAATCCCCCAAAGCCAGCGAGCCCGCAGCACCCAAGGCGCCCAAGACACCCAAGGCCCCCAAGGCGGAGCCCACGGCAACCGAGCCCAAAATCTCCGATAAGTCCAGTGGAGAAGAGGGAGACCGCGAGTAGGGCAAGTCCCTGGACCCAGCACGGCAAGGACGCCGGCGGGGTCAGGCCTCTCATCGCTTCTCGTCCCAACAGCCCGCTTGGGTCTCCCGGTGGCGTCCTGGAATAGGTCTCGCGGCGATCAGCGCTACCAGGGAAAGCCGGGGTTGGCCTTGAGCACCACTCACCTCCAGCGCTGGCGGATATCTTCCAGCAGTCCCAAGGCGGCGGCCTCGACCAAATCGAATACCTGTTCGAAGCCCCCGGGGCTCCCATAATAGGGATCAGGCACCTCGCGAATGCCGTAATCCGGGGCGAAGTCCATGAAAAGTCTTAATTTACTGCGATGTACCGGAGGACAGATGGCCCTGAGGGCCTGATGGTTTTCCTGGTCCATGGCCAGAATATAATCGAAGAGGTCGAAATCCTCCCGCGCTACGCGCCGGGCGCGCAAATCGCTCAGATCAATCCCCCGCCTCCGCGCCGTCTCCCGCGCCCGTTCGTCGGGTGGCTCACCAATGTGATAGCCGTGGGTACCGGCGGAATCGGTAGCGATGAGTCCATCGTATCCCTCCCCTCGCAACAAATGTCTAAAGACGCCCTCCGCCGTGGGAGAACGACAGATATTTCCCATGCAAACGAACAGAATGCGCACCCTCGTAGCTTCGCTCATGGCAGCTCCCCCCGCCGTTGAATCTCAACCAGGATCATAGCATCGGCACCGAATTGAACAAGAACTCAGGCCAGGCCGAGGCGCCTCCTCCTGGCCCAACGCCAAAAATCCAGGCGCCATCCGGGTGCCGCCAGCAGGCCCCTGGCACCCTTGAGGTGCAGTTCCAGCACTGTTAGGGAGAGGATTCAGCGGGCCATCAGACAGCCTTGGCAATCGGGGGATTAGTAGCGCCTGCAAGCCTGGAGCCTGCAAGCAGTATCCAAGCCACTGTAAATATTCTGAATCATGAGAATCCTCTCGCCTATGCAGGGGTCAACCCCAAGGAGTCCTCACCAGAATGGCACGGATGTTGCTAATACTTAAGCGAGGCACAGTCTTGTTCCGACACCTCCGTTCTCGAACCTCCTCAGTGGTGAATTACCCCGTCTTTATGGCGGGGTTTTTTTATGGGTTTGCGCCTATTCCACCACCAGGATCTCGAAGCTGGGAGGGTTCTGGATGTGTTTCTTGACGGCGCACAGCTCGATGGACTTGAGGATGCTGGAGCGGTACTTGTCCGGGAAGCCCGCGGGCAACCGCAATTGGTAGCGCACACTGGCAGTCAGGGGATTGGCCGGATCCCGATCCCAGTCCAGGCTTAAGGCCAGGCCCGCGGTGGATAAGTCGCGGGAGGTGCAGAAATTGAGGGCATAGATACCCGCGCAGGCCGCCATCGAACTCAAAAAGAGGTCGAAGGGCTCGGGAGCGCTGGCCTCGCCACCACCTTTGACGGACTGATCGGTATGGATCTCAAACTCGCGAACGCGGACATCGACCCGCTTTCCGCCCGGAAATAAGACTTCAAGATGCTCGCTCATGGACAAACTCCGTTGAATCGAAAAGCCCCAGGGCTCAATGAGGAAAGAGACTGATCAGGCCGACCACGGCGCCTGTGAAGCTGGTCGCCAGGGTACCGGCGACGATGGAACGGGCGCCCAGGGCCGTGATCTCGGCACGGCGCTCGGGGACCATGGTGCCCATGCCGCCGATGAGGATACCGAGGCTGCCGAGATTGGCGAAGCCGCACAAGGCGTAGGTCATGATGAGCCGCGACCGTTCGCTCAAGGCATCCTCGGGCAGGGCCGCCAGTTCAATATAGGCCAGAAACTCGTTGAGGATGGTCTTGACACCCATGAGGCCGCCAGCCGTTACCGCCTCGCTCGCGGGAATGCCCATCAGCCAGGTCAGGGGAGCCAACACCCAGCCAAGCAGGCGCTGGAGACTGATCGCCTCGCCACCCAGAGGTGGCAGTAAGCCGAGGAATTGGTTGATAAGGGCCACCAGGGCAACCAGGACCACCAACATGGCGACGATATTGACCAGCAGCCCAACCCCGTCCCGGGTGCCCCGGGCGATGGCATCCAGGCTACTGGAATCCTGCCGGGGGGGCTCCCAATGCACCCCGTCGTCACCCCCAGCGGCCTCGGGGATCATGATCCGCGCCACCATGACGGCGGCGGGGGCGCTGATGATGGAGGCGATCAGAAGTTGCGCCAGGGCATCGGGGATGACCGCTGAGAGGATACTGGCGTAGATGACCATGATGGTCCCGGCGATCGTCGCCATGCCAGCAGTCATGATCAGAAAGAGGTCGCTGCGCGACACCTGTTTCAGATAGGGCTTGATCAGCAGGGGCGACTCCACATGGCCGAGGAAGATGTTGGCCGCCACCCCCACCCCCGCGGCACCGCCCAAGCCCAGGCTCTTGCGCAACATCCAGGCAAAGCCACGCACCACCCAGGGCAGGACCCGCCAGTGAAAGAGCAAGGCCGAGAGGGCACTGACTACCAGCACCATGGGCAGGGCCTGGAAGGCGAAAACAAAGGAACTGCCCCCGGGCCTGACCTCGAAGGGCAAATCGCCCCCGCCCACATAGCCAAAGACGAAGCGGGTACCCGCGCCCGTCGCCGCCTCCAGGCTAGTCACCAGCTCATTCAAAACCAGGAAGAAATGGCGGAACAGCGGAATTTCCAACAGCAGCACGGCGATTAGGAACTGCAGAGCCAGAGCCACCAGGGCCGGCCGGTAACGCACCGCCCGACGGTCTTCACTGAACAGCCAGGTCAGCAGGAAAAGGCCCACAAACCCGATAAAACTCTGCGACCACATGGTAATGTTGCAATTCCCCGGCGCCGGCGCCTGCTTCAGGAAAAATCAGGACCAGAGGGATTTCCCGTCCCGTTGCCAGCGCAGCAGATCTTCTTGAAAGACCGGTGGGCCATGGCCGAACACCTGCTGTTGTTCCTGATACTCGCCTGCTTCCACGCTCTGTTCGGTGTGAACGAGGGGACGCCGGTGGGTCTCGGCAAAATTTCGTAGCCAGGCCAGGGACCGGGGCGGTATGCGCTTACCCACGGGCACGGCGAGATCGACGGGCACGCCCTGCCATTGGAATTTGTTGAACAGGACGATCACCAGACTATTGTCTGGCTTCATCCAGTCCGGAAGCGGACTGGCGGCGATGATCCAGCCGCAAGAAAAGTTGACGCAAGGATCGATGGGGCGGTTGAGATAGTCATCGCAACCCTGGCGGGTGCTATGGGGACAAGGGTGTCCGGGGAAGACGGGGACACCCTGAATCGTCATTTTGACCCAGCCATCGCAGCAGGCGGTGCAAGGCTGGCAACCTCTTATTTTCATCGCTTCAAGTCCCCGCCAGGGTCCGGTGATCCGCCCAAGGCCGCTTGACCGCGCCCCAGGAAGTCCAGGAGGCGCTGGACATCGGCGGCGGTATCCACGCCGGGGCCAGGCTCCTCGGTGGCCAGGCCAACATGGATGCCCTCGCCGTGCCAGAGGACGCGCAACTGCTCAAGGGATTCGGCCAGTTCCAGGGGCGCGGGCGGCCAATCCACAAAGCGCGCCAGAAAGGCGGCGCGATAGGCGTAGAGGCCAATATGGCGCAGAAAACGCCCGCCCGGCGACAAGGCCTGCCGTCCACCGTGAAATTCATCGCGATGCCCGGGGATGGGGGCCCGGGAGAAATAGAGGGCGTAGCCCTGGGCGTCGGTCACCACCTTGACCACATGGGGATCGAAGAGGGCCTCGGGTTCCTGAATGGGATAGGCCAGGGTCGCCATGCCGACGCGCCCATGGCCAGCCAGACCCGCCGCCACCTGATCGACCAGGACTGGGGGCATGCAGGGCTCGTCACCCTGGAGGTTGACGACCAGGGTATCGTCGGGCCAGCCACGCGCGGCTATGACCTCGGCGAGGCGGTCGGTACCGCTGCGGTGATCGGCGCGGGTCATGACCACTTCGGCGCCAAAGGCCTGGCAAGCGGCGACGATACGCTCGTCGTCCGTGGCGATCAGGATCTCCTCCGCCGCCGTGGCCTGGGCACGCTCATGGACATGCCGGATCAGGGGCTTGCCCGCGATCTCCAACAAGGGCTTACCTGGCAGGCGCGCGGAGGCATAGCGTGCCGGGATGACGACCTTGAAGGGCACCGCGGTTCCCATTCCAGCCCTACCCTTGGCCTCGGACGCTCCAGCCGCGCTCAAGCCTTGGACACCTCTTCATCGGCGGGCAGTACCCGCGCCTCTTCCTCCAGCATGACCGGGATATCGTCACGGATGGGGAAGGCCAGGCGATCGGCGCGGCAGATCAACTCGGCGGCGGCCTTATCAAAATAGAGAGGCCCCTTGCAGAGGGGACAGACCAGGATATCCAGGAGTTTCTTATCCATTCTTCAGACCTTTCAAGGCTGCGGACAATTGACGCTCGAAGGCGGCGCTCGGGACCGCCTCCACGGGCAGAAACCAATGCTCGTCCCCGGCGAGGGGCAGGCACTTGACCGCATCCTTCTCGGTCATAATGACGGGCCCCGGGGGCCAGGTGGCGGCATCGGCGGCGGTGAAACCATGGTGATCCGGGTAGGGGCGCTCGTCCAGATGCAATCCAGCCTGGCGGAGCAGGGCAAAAAAGCGCTTCGGGTTGCCAATCCCCGCCACCGCCGTCACCCGCTGGCCCTTGAAATGGGCCAAGGCCCGGGTCCGGGCCGGATGGCGCAAATTCACCAGGTCCCCCGGTCGTAAGGCCACGGGCTCGGCACCGGGCCAGGCCCCGCCGGTGCAGACCTTGAGCCCCATGTCCCGGCCTCGGGAGATCGGCTCGCGCAAGGGTCCGGCGGGTAGACAGAAACCGTTACCAAAGCCGCGAGCGCCGTCGATGACCAGGATCTCCAGATCACGCTGAAGCCGATAATGCTGGAGGCCATCATCGCCCAGGATGATATCGCAGCCGGCCCGCTCCAACAGCAGCCGCCCCGCCGCCACCCGATCCGGCCCCGCCACCACCGGGGCGCCGGATCTCCGGGCCAATAGCACGGCCTCATCGCCCAGTTCCCGGGGATCGCTCCCCATCGTCACCCAGCGCGGCCAATCCCGAGCCGATCCGCCATAGCCGCGCAGAATGATGCCGGGATGCCAGCCCTGCCGGCGCAGAAAGTCGCTCAGCCAGAGCACCAGGGGCGTCTTACCCGTGCCGCCCAGGGTGAGATTGCCCACCAGGATGACGGGGACTGGCAGCCGCACGCTCGCCTGCCAACCACGCCGGAAGGCCTGGCGCCGCGCCGCGACCACCAGCCGGTAGAGACCGGACAGGGGCACCAGAGGCCAGGCCAGCCAATGGCGGCCATACCAGATATCTTCCACCTTCATGGGGCCGGATCCGGCGGGGCATCGTTGAACTGCATCCGGTGCAGCCGGGCGTAATGGCCGTCCTGGGCGAGCAGGTCGGCATGGCTTCCCGTCTCCACGACCCGGCCCTGGTCCAGAACCAGAATGCGATTCGCCCGCTCGATAGTGGTAAGACGGTGGGCAATCACCAGGGT
>JBATOB010000447.1:0-8905 GCA_049290655.1 Chromatiaceae bacterium
GCGGCGGTAACGGGAAGACCGGCTGGCGGCTAAAAACACAAGGAGGTTGCGGCTGGCCCAGGCGGTCTGGGGGCGTGAGGGTCACCGAGCAAGACCGCCAGCGGCACGGGTGAGGGGCGGCTTATAACAAAGTGCGCCGTTGCATACCCCCGGCACGACCGGGATCGTCCGTCGCCCGGCGCAGCGATATCGCCATGGTGGGAACGCTTAACAGGACCCAAGGACCACAAGATAGAGTAACCAGATCAAACCTCACCCCGTTCATCGAGCAGGGTACGAGTATGCCCTCACCAGCATGCGGACCGTGGCATGCATCGTGGTCGATGAACCTGGCACGGCGAGCTGCGCATAATTTTTTCCAAGGGACATGTGGCATCTGAACCCCTCGGTATCAGGCGACACATCACCAGAAAAAGGAATGCAAATGCGTCCAAGTTGGGTAGGATGGACATGGGGAATCAATACAAATTTCCACCAAACATACTGCGCCTCGCCAGTCCCGCATCGACTTGGCCCTTGATACCACCAGCACGGAGTCTAGCCACGGAGCCCAAGCGCGAGGCGCGGGGAATCCCAGGTACCCATGACCATCGAACACGCCTTCGACACCCCCTTCGTTGCCGCCCTGGCCCTCAAGGAAAAGCAGATTCAGCAGAACTACCGGCCCATCATCGCCGTGCACAAGTGGTTCGCGCGCCGGCCTGGAACCCTGTTCCGCGCCCTGGCCCTGGCCGAGTTCGGTGACCACCCGCTGCGGGGGTCTTCTACCAGGCCAACGCCTTCCCGGGTCGGCAGGTCGCTGACCCCTTCATGGGCGGCGGAACGCCGCTGATCGAGGCCAACCGCCTGGGCTGCGACTGCCAGGGGTTCGACGTCAACCCCATGTCCGCCTGGATCGTGCGGGAGGAACTCGCCCACCTCGACCTGGCCGCCTATGACAGCGCCACCGCAGAATTGACGACTGCCCTGGCCGTGGAGATCGACGATCTCTACCGGACCGACTGCCCGCACTATGGCGACACAGACTGTCCGGTGAAATATTTTCTGTGGGTCAAGGAGGCCGACTGCGACGCTTGCGGCCGACCCTTCGACCTCTTCCCTGGCTACTTACTGGCGAAGGCGACCCGCCACCCCCGCAATGTCTTGGTCTGCCCCGGCTGCGGCGACTTGAACGAGGTGGTGGACGCCAAGCACCCGGGCGCCTGCCGCACCTGCGGCGGCCAGCTCCAACTAGCCGGACCGGCCAAGCGCAACCGTTGCCCTTGTCCCCACTGCGGACACGCCAACAGCTATCCCCGCCCCGCCGCCGGCCCGCCCCGCCATCGGCTCTTCGCCATCGAGTACTACAACCCGGTACGCAAGGCGAAACACGTCGGGCGCTTCTTCAAGCGGCCCGACGGCCGCGACCTGGAGCGCGCCGCCACCGCCACTGTGCGACTGGCCGCCCTGACCCCAACCCTGATCCCGGCGGACGCCATCCCTCGCGGGGACGAGACCGATCGGCTCCACCGCTGGGGCTACCGGCACTACCGCGAGCTGTTCAACCAGCGCCAACTCCTGGCCCTGGAGCTGAGCGCGCGGCTGATCGCGGCCAGCCCGGATGAGCGCCTGCGCCAGGCCCTGGCCACCAACCTCTCGGACCTGCTGCGCTACCAGAACATGCTCTGCCGTTACGACGCCATGGCACTCAAGTCACTGGACATCTTCTCGATCCACGGCTACCCGGTCGGCCTGGTCCAGTGCGAGTCCAACATCCTAGGCATCCGCAACGGCAACGATGCCGGCGTGGGGTCCGGCGGCTGGGTCAACATCATCGCCAAGTACCGCAAGGCCAAGGCGTACTGCGATGCACCCTTCGAGGTGAGGCACTCAGGCGCACGCAAGACCCTGGTGCCCATCGCTGGCGAGTGGATTGGCGAGGAACGGACCGGTGAGCCGAGCCGGTCCATCCGGCTACGCTGCGCCAGTTCCACCGACCTGGACCTGCCGGCGGCCAGCCTGGACGCGGTCTTTACCGATCCCCCCTACTTTGGCAACGTCCAATACGCCGAACTGATGGACTTCTGTTATGTCTGGCTGCGCCGGCTGGTCGGCGACACGCCGGAGGGCTTCGGCCGCCCCTCCACACGCTCTGCCGACGAACTAACCGGCAACATCACGGCGGACCGCGACCTCACCCACTTCGCCGAGGGTCTGGCCGCGGTCTATGGTCATATGGCCCGCGCGCTCAAACCCGGGGCGCCGCTCGCCTTCACCTACCACCACAACCGGATCGAGGCCTACCACGCGGTCGGCGCAGCCATCCTCGACGCCGGGCTCAACTGCTCCGCATCCCTGCCCTGCCCCGCGGAGATGGGTGGCTCCATCCACATTCACGGCACGGGTTCCTCCATCATCGACACGGTGCTGGTCTGCCGCACCACCGGCAACAGCCGGCGCCGCTGGCTATTCGAGACCTCGGAAGGCCTGGCTCGGGTGGTCTCCGCAGACCTGTCACTACTCACGGATGCCAGGCGTGTGCCCACGACGGGAGACACTCGCTGCATCGCCTTTGGACACCTCACCCGCATGGGTGTCTGGGCGCTCCGATCGAAATGGGACTCCACCCTTCCTATGCGCGACAAGATCGCTCGCTTCGCCAAATGCCTGGACCGATTGGGCTCGGTCGATGAGATGCTGAGCATACTGGGACTCTGGAAGATCTCCGAGCCAGCGGAGCCAGCCTACATAACAGGTTCTTCCAATACCCAGGAGGCCGACGATGCCGTTCCCTTTTGAAGCCGACTTCGCGGAAATCCATGGGAACCTGGATTGCTATGTCGATGCCGTCTTCGGCAGCCTGGAATCCGAGTTCCTAGTCATGCCCAAGGGACCGGGGTTCGTTGAACTCCTGGTATTCGAGCAGGGCTATTAGACCCTTAAGAGGGGAACCCGGGGCTTTGAGGAGGTAACGCCAGCAACCGTCCTGCCTGCCGTCTACCAGACGCCGGTCGTCTTGATTGTGCTGCGCTGCATCCTCGGCCTGACTCCCCCTGAGTGGGCCTATCTGGCGTCAGACCACACCGGAACCCACATCGGACAGGGAGCGGTCCGCACACTCGACCGCAAGATCCGCATGAATCCGGACAAGCCATTGAGGGCAGGTCGCCTCGGCCTCACCGACCAGCGTATCGAGGCACTGATTGCCACCGCCTGCGTCATCCTGCAACAGGGAGCACCCACCGTCGCGCCAGACCGGCTACACCGGATGGGTAAGGCCGATACCGGTTCCGGCTTGGTCGGGGTCCGGTCAATGGCGGACCTCGGTGCACCCTACTCTATGCTTCTCTACGAGCGCTTCCTTGGCCGCCCCTTCGCCGGCCATCGGGACTCCATAAGCGAACCCGTGGGCGACCTGGTGGAGAACGCCATCGAAGATATCCTGGCTCGGGCCGGAATCAGCTTCCGCAAGACCCGCCGGGCCGAGCGACTCTCTGGATTCGATCAGGCTCCAGACTTCGTGATCCCGAACGAGTTCAACCCTCGGGTGGCGATCGAGGCGAAGCTCACTGAAGACGACGGCACGGCGAGGGACAAGGTTACCCGCGTACAGCACCTGGCAGAGATCAGCATGGCCGGACAGCCGCCAGATCAACCCAGGTTCGAGGTCATTGCCTGCATTGCTGGGCGCGGCTTCGGGGTGCGTCGGGAGGACATGAGAAAGCTCATCCTCGCCACCCGCGGCAAGGTCTTCACGCTCCAGAATATGGACCGGCTCGTGGACGCGACCGGGCTGCGAGAGTTTCGGTCGAGATAGAAGCGAGGCGACTGGAAACCGATAGACAGAATGTTGGCCTTGATCGTCGCTGCAGCCATCGTGCCCCGCAGCGCGGAACGCCGTAAACAAAGGTCATGGCCAACGCTTTGAAGATCAAAGTCGGCAACCGACCGACCTTCCTAGTCTTCGGCCATAAGTTCAATTTTCACGGACCCCACCGCCCAACCAGGCGCCCCCAGGGCACCCGGAAGGCGAGCAGGACCGCCAGCACGGCGGCATCGATCAAGGGTTCCAGGGTATCGGCCTTCACCAGCCAGAGGAAATGCAGCACGGCCAGGATGGCGATGAGATAGACGGTGCGATGCAGGGTCAGCCAGTGGTGGCCGAGGCGCTTGATCCAGCCCCGGGTGGAGGTGACCGCCAAGGGAACCAGCAGCAGCAGGGCGGCAAAACCCACCACAATGTAGGGCCGCTTGGTCAGGTCGGTGGTGATGTCCTCCCAGACCAGGGCGCGATCCAGGACCAGATAGGCCGTGAAATGGAGCGCGGCATAGAAAAAGGCGAAGAGACCGAGCTGGCGCCTAAACCGTACCAGCCAGGGTAGACCGCTCAGGCGCCGCAGGGGCGTGACCGCCAGGATGACCAGCAGGAGCCGCAGGGCCCAACTCCCGGTGAAATGGACGACCGCCTCCACCGGATTGGCGCCCAGTCCGTCGCTCAGGGCACGCCAGACCAGCAGGCCCAAGGGCGCCAGACAGAGCAGAAAGATGAGGGGTTTGCCGAATCGGACGGCGGTATCGGGCCTGAGGGTGTGCTTGGCGGGCGACGGGCGGCTGGGCCTGGGGACGGACATGACGTCAGAAGAAGCGCTTCAGATCCATGCCCTTATACAAGCTCGCCACCTGATCGGCATAGCCGTTGAAGAGCAGGGTTTTCTGTTTGGGCGCGAAGAGGCCGGCGCCGATGATCCGGTGGCTCTTCTGGCTCCAGCGCGGGTGGTCCACCGCCGGGTTGACGTTAGCATAAAAGCCGTACTCCTCCGGCTGCATCTGGTTCCAGGTGGCTGGTGGCTGGGATTCGACAAAGCTGATGCGCACGATGGACTTGATGCTCTTGAAGCCGTACTTCCAGGGCACGACCAGGCGCAGGGGCGCCCCGTTCTGACCCGGCAGGACCTCTCCATAGAGGCCCGTGGCCAGGATCGTCAGGGGGTGCATGGCCTCGTCCATGCGCAGACCTTCCATGTAGGGCCAATCGAACACCGCGCGCTTCTGCCCCGGCAGTTGCTTGGGGTCCTGGAGGGTCTCGAAGGCAACGAACTTGGCCTGGGAGGTCGGCTGGAAGCGCTTGAGCAGGTCCCCGAGGGGGAAGCCCACCCAAGGAATCACCATGGCCCAGGCCTCCACGCACCGCAGGCGATAGATGCGCTCCTCCTGGGGGAAGCCCGTCAGGATATCCTCGATCCCGATCTCCCCGGGCGCCGCGCAGGCCCCATCCACCCGCACCGTCCAGGGCCGGGTCTGGAGGAGGTTGGCATGGCGTGCCGGATCACCCTTCTTCGACCCCAGTTCGTAGAAGTTGTTGTAACTCGTCACGTCTTCCCGGCTGGTAGGTATTTCGTCCGTGCTCAAGGGGCTGGGGGCCAGGCCCGGGATCTTATTCCCCGCCCGGGCTGGACTGGCAGTCAGCACCGCCCCCAAGCCACCGAGGGCCGCCAGGCCCAGACCCGCGGCGGCCCCAGCCATCAGTTCCCGGCGCCGCAGCCAGTGCTCCTTGGGAGTGACCTCGGAGGGGGGAATGGGGGTTGGCGGTTTTATCAACATGGATCGGTCCTCGACAGGTAATCATGAATTATCTTGGGCTGATTGCGACCTTATCAAGGACCCCGATCACCAGGTATTCGTCCTCGCCCTTGAGGATGCCTGGCAACAATGGATTAATCCCTTTATTGAGGGGCGAAAACCCGATAGCCGGATGGCGCGGCCTGACGCCCCTAGTCGCGCTCGAACCCATGACTGAAGAATTTCAGCGTCTGACAGTTCTCGGTCAGCGTGCGCACCACCTTGTCGGGCGCGCCAGCGGGTATCTCGGCCTCGATTTCGAGGGTCACGGTAACCCTGGCCCCCACCAGGGCCACGAGATGGGCGATGACCTCCTCGGCGATCTTGCTGGCATCCCGACCCACGCGGGCCTCATCCAGATTCACGGTGCCATGGAACCGCTTCGGCTGAGTCGCGACCGGTGGCGTAATCACGGTGGGCGGCAAGACAGAGGGCGGGGCTGGGTCGGTCCCACCTCCGCCCGTGCCATCACCCACGGCGTTTACCTTCACATCGCCCGGTACCCGCGCCACGGCCGCCGCCCGCTCCGCCGCCAGTTGCCGGCTGGCCACCTCGGGCCGCACCACCAGTTCCGGGCCTTGGGGATCGGTCAGGTTCAGGAGGGTGCCGCCGCGCAGCCCCCGATAGCGGCCAGCGGCCTCGTCGTAACTGTCGGCCAGGCCAAAACTGTCCTGGTTCCAGGTCAGCAGATTGAGGCCAACGCTAAGGGCACCCAGGAGCACGCCGGGCTCCTTGAGGCGCGGCAGGTACAGGTAGGAGGCGAAATAGGCCACCAACTGCCGGACGGACACATGATTCCCTTGCCAGAGGGGCACCCGGTCCAGTTCCATTTTCAGGCGGGTTGGCGCGAAACTGGTCAGGTACGACTCGTCGGAGCGCAACTTCTTGCTGGCGCGCACCGCCAGGGCATCGGTCCCGGCCAGCCGCAGCGCCTCCCAGGCGATGGGGGCCTGGGGTGTCGCCTGTCCGGGTACCAGCAGCCACTGGTAGGTCTCCGGCAACCGCGCCGTCACCGTGCCGTCGGCGGCGGTCTTCTGCGTCTCGGCCTGGGTGACCTGAAAGGGCGACAGGTTCAGATCCTTCTGCTCGGCCAGGATTGATACCCACGCCAGATACTTGCGCGCGGCCTCGTCCAGGTCCTGCAAGCGGGTCTTGTCCGCCGCCAGAAAGACCAGGGTGTTGCGATAGAGGCGGGGCGTGTTACCGCGCGTCTCTAAAATGGCCTTGGCCGCCAGCTCGGCGGGGCTGTTGGTCTCCTTGCTATAGGGATGCCCGATGCCCAGCACCACCAGCCGCGCATCCAGATCGTCCGGTACATCGGCGCCGCTCTGCGGCAGCGGGTGGATGCGGGGGAAGTCGCCCATGCGCGCCAGATCCTTGCGCAGGCGCTGCTCCAACTCCTGCGCCACCTTATCCGGCTCGCGCTTCAACTGCTCGGCGCGGTCCTCGGCCAGCTTGGTCACGGTCGGCTGGGTCGAGTACCAGTAGTGCGGCCCGTCCTGATACAGATAGGTCGCCGCCGCCGCCATCCGGCGCAGGGCATCGCCGAACACGGCGGGGGATTCACCGGGCATGACGCAGCCGAGCTTCACGCGCCGGTCTTCGATGCCCTTGTGCGCAGCGGCCGTGGTCGGCGCCGAGCCCAGGTAGATGGCGCGCGCCACCCGCCGACAGGCGGAGAGTTTGCCCAGATTGGGCAAGGCGCTATCCAGCTTGAGCGGCAAGGAGTTCGGCCCGTCCACGTCCTTCTCGATCACCGGCACCCAGTTGTCTGAGAGATAGCGCGTCAACTCCGACTGGACACGCGGATCGTCGATCGAGATATTGGCAGGCAGAATCAGCGGATTGCGGTCGCCCTTCTCCCAGAGGCTATGGATCACCGCCGCCATCAGCCGCAAGACGCCGCGGGTGCGCTGGAATTTCACCAGGGTCGACCAGTCGGTATAGAGCCGGTCGAAGATCTCCGGGTGGATCGGATAGGCGGCCTTGATGCGTTGCTCGTAGTCCGACTCGCGGCACTCGGGCGGAAACTCCGCCTGCTGGTTCCGGTAGAACTCGGCGAAGGCCCGTGCCACCACGTCGCGATCCTTGAACTGGGCCGGGTCTGACAGGGGCTGGAACAGACGGCGCCGGACGATCTCGAACCCCTCCTCCGCGCTCGCAGGCCGCCAGGAGGACTCCACCCGCCCCACCACGTTGCGCAACCGGTCCAGGGCCTCGCGCCCGCGGGTGCCGCCCACCTCCACGTCGTCCGCGTGCGACCGGCCCGAGGTATCCGAGGCCGGCAGGCTGATGACCAGCAGGCAATTCTTGGCCAGTTTGGCCGATTCGGTCAGCACCTGGGCGAAGGTGAATTGGGTCTCGAAGCCACCGGCCGGCAGGTCGCTCTGGTCGTGGAGCTGGCGCGCGTAGGCGACCCACTCGTCCACCAGGATCAGGCAGGGGCCGTACTCGTTGAAGAGTTCGCGCAGCACATCGCCGGGGCTGGTGGCCTGCTCGTCGTCCGCCTGCACCCGGGCGAAGGCTTGGGGACCGCCCAGTTGCCAGGCCAGTTCCCCCCAGAGGGTGCGGACGACGGTGCCATCGGGCTTGACGCTCGGGTTACCCGGCGAAATCTTGTTGCCCACCAGCACCACCCGGCGGGCGGTCGGCACCTGGCTGGCCCCGGCGGCGGCCATTACCGCGTCGATCCCCGCCAGCTCGGTCGGCGCGATGCCGGAGAAGAGGTGGTAGAGCGCCAGCATCGAGTGCGTCTTGCCGCCGCCGAAGTTGGTCTGCAACTGGATGACCGGGTCACCACCCGCCCCGGCCACGGCGGGCGAGAGCCGCCGCAGGGCGCCCTCCAGCATCCCCTTGAGGCTCTCGGTGAGGTAGGTGCGCCGGAAGAACTCCACCGGGTCGCGGTACTCGGCCGTGCCCTCGCCCAGATGCACCTGCCACAGGTCCGCGGCGAACTCGGCCTGCTGGTACCGGCCGCTGGCCACATCCTCATGCGGCATCACCACCTCGCGCCAGGGCTTGAGGCTGCCTGTCACCCCGCTTTCGATCGCCTGGCTGACCGACTTGCGCTTCTCGCCGCGCGCCTGCTCATCGAAGCGCAGGCGCAGCAGCTCCATCTTCATCCGCTCCACCTCGTCAGACTCGGGGGCGGAGACGGCGGACAGCAAGCGCACGACCGAATCCAGGGCGCGGTAGGCGTCGTCGCTGGAGAAGAGCTCCTGGTGGGCCCACTTGTTGCGCCAGGTGCGGATCTCCGACACCAGACCGCGCTCGGCAAAGCCGAGGATCTGGCGGAAGACCTCGTTCC
>JBATOB010000448.1:0-1930 GCA_049290655.1 Chromatiaceae bacterium
GCTCACGCCGGGATCAGTTTGCCTCAATCGCCTTTGCGGCCAGAGACGCAACAAGTGTCTCCAATGCCCCTCTGGCGAGGCACGGAGGATAGCTCCTCCTGGGAAGATAATCACACGGGACCAGACACAACGAGAATTTCTCCGGTTGTGTCCTTGGCGGATCAGAATGTGGGTTTTCCTGGATGGATTCCCGGATTTTTCAAAATTTTGGTAAAGCTGGGGAGTTTTCCGTCCTCGTAATGATTCAAAAAGGTAGGAATGATGTGGTCCGGCGCACAAGGGGTCTGACCAAATTCCAGGGAAGTCCGTCGTGTCAGGGGCGAGAAGGGGATGCTCCGGGCTCCATGCCCTGGCAGACCCTGGTCTGTCATCCCGCCTTCCCGGCGCCGGGGGGCTGGCGCTTGCGCGTCAGATTGGCCTGGGCCGGGGATGGCGCTCTCAAGCTTGATTACCGCCTGCGAGCGCCCCGGCGGGCCTTGTCCATGCCAACCCGGACAAACCCTGGCCGCCAGGATGGGCTCTGGCGGCATAGCTGCTGCGAGGCCTTCATCGGCCTGCCGGGTAAGACGAGTTACCGTGAGTTCAATTTTTCTCCCTCGGGGGCTTGGGCGCTTTATGACTTTGCCGATGAGCGCGTCCCTTTGCCCCTACCCCCGCTAGAGGGGCGGGGGGACGCTCCTGGTGTCCAGTGCGACCACCGCCGCCACACCTGGCGCCTGCGCGCCCGCATCCCTCCGGATCTGCTCCCCCAGCGACAGCCTGGCGGGGCCCTGCTCCTGGGTTTGGCGGCGGTGGTCGAGGCCCAGCAGGGTGGCCTCACCTACTGGGCACTGGTTCATCCGCGCCCCCAGCCGGATTTCCATCACCCGGGTGGGCGGGTGTTGACCTGGTCATCAGGGCCTGTTCGCCAACCCCCGGCCGGGCGCTGAACAGGGGCGTAGCCCGTTCCGGGCGGCTTTGGATTCACCCTCGCCGCCGCCAGATTGGCGCCATTCAACCTCCGGGGACCGGAACATGCAGGACAAGCCCAACATCCGTACCGCCATTCCCAAACGTCGCTATCAGATCGGCGACCATGCCGCCAGTCTGCTGGGGGAGATCGAGAGCGGGGATGCCCGGGCCTTCCGGTACATCCTCGCCTTCATTGCCATGGGCAAGACCGAGCCGTGCCTCTATGTCTTGTCCGAGCTAAGCCCCCCGCGCGAGGCGGACCTGGGCCGTTATCGCCTCCGTCTCGTCAACGAGACCTTGTCGGAGGTCATGGATAGCGACGACCGCTGGGGCGATCTGGAGACCTTCGCCGAGCAGGCCCTTAAGCTCGGTATCCAGGCCTTGGGCCTGCAACGGGAGGCCGTCATTCGTCTCATGTAGCCAGGCCAGGGCCCAAGTGTCAGCCGCGTCCCGTCGGACTCGCCAGTTAAAGATCGGAGTGTCGCCGTGCCCAGGATGCGCAACGGGACATCCCAGTCCCCCTTGTGCCTGGCGCTCGGCGACAACCCTGAGGCCCCGGTTCGTCCCGCTCCGGGTCACGGCTCTGTCACGACGTGCCCCGTTGGGGGCGGTCGGACTACGCCATAACCCGACGACGAATGGCTCGACGGCGTGTCGGAGGCGCTCTGCATACCGCCTCCACAGCTCCGGGACCTGCGGCCCCTGCGCCCCTCCGGCGGCACGCGCGCGCCGACGCCTGCCGGGGACTACCGGCCTGCGCTTCGCTCTCCATGGCCGGCAGCGAACGATCATGAGGCCAATTTACAACTAATCCCTAGATTTAGACAAGGTTATAGTTATTTTGTGTGAACGACTTAAGGAAACACTGATTTATTCAAACCACACAGATCACGCATGATATAATATCGCGTATCTTTTCCGTGACCGCGAGCCGTCTCATGGCCCAGCAACTGTCCTTCGCCCAAGCCGAATATGCCGC
>JBATOB010000449.1:0-5627 GCA_049290655.1 Chromatiaceae bacterium
GAAGATACCGAAGAGGATGGCGGTGGTGGTCGTGGCCTGGACCCAGCCGTTGGCCGTCGCCAGGGCCTCGTTGCCCACCAGTTCCTTGATGTAGCCGTACTTGGCCGGGGAGTAGATGGCGCTCTGCGCGGCGAGCAGGAAGGTCATGGCGAAGGCTGGCCAGAACCAGCCCAAGTAGTAGCAGGCGGTGATTCCCAGGGTGATGACCACCGCCGCCCAAGCCGAGACGCGCATCACCTTGGGCTTGGAGAAGCGGTCGGCGAGGAATCCCGAGGGTGAAAACAAGAGGACGAAGGGTAACAGGATTAGGGCATTGACGATGGCGGTCAGCAGGATCTGGGTATCGCCGTCGTAGGTCTTGAAGAGGGTGTTCTGGATGATGATCTTGTGGCCCAGGTCCACGAAGGCGTTGAGGAACATCATCCCGATGAAGGACAGAAAACCGCCGATGCGAAACAGATGCCTCATGGATTCAAACTCCTCATTGCGCAAGTTAAATGGTTGTTATTAGCGACGAACAAGGGCTCGCCGCCTGGTATCATAAGAGGTACTAAGTCAATGATTAACCAACGCAAAGAGCCCTCGTGCAATGAGCATCCTCCGCACCCCCGCCGGCGAGTTTCAAGGCTTATTTCCCACCGGTGGCGGCCACGGAGCGTCACGCTGGAGGCTTTCAAATGGGTCGAGACGATCTTCGGTGATGTGAAAAATGCCATCCATGGCACCTATCACGCTCGCGGAATTCTGCTATCGGTTCAACCGGTGCTTTGCGCTCAAGGTGATGCTATCACGCCTGGGCTATGCCGCCGTACGCACGCCGCCGATGCCCCACGCCTCCTCGGCAAAGCCCATCCACAACTCTTGATCGCTATCATAATGAGGCTCGTGGCGTAGGCAAATTTAAGAAACTTCAGCTATTCTTTGCTCATCGGCGTTGCCGATCCGGGCGGTCCGGCGGGGATTGGTGTGGGAGTCTGGTCCCGCGCGCTCAGCCAGGCGGTGCTCCCGCGATCCGGGGGGACGCCGGGGGGTGCCATCCTGCTCCAAGGTTGTAAAGAGGCCCTGTTCCCATGAAACACAAGGCGAAGTACCGTGTTCGTCGCTTCGGTGCCATTCGCAATATTCTCGCGTTCTTCATCGAGTCGCCCCTGACTCCGCTGATCCTGGGGGCTTCGCTGTTGCTCGGTGCCTTGGCCATCTTCCTGTTGCCGCGGGAGGAGGAGCCACAGATCGTGGTGCCGATGATCGACATTTTCGTGCAGATGCCCGGCGCCTCCGCCCAGGAAGTGGAACAGCGCATCACCAAGCCCCTGGAAAAGCTGATCTGGGAGCTGCCCGGGGTGGAGTACCTCTATTCCACCTCGAGCCCCGGCGGGGCTCTGACGGTGGTGCGCTTCCTGGTGGGATGGAATGAAGAGCGGGCTATCGTCGAGGTCAACCAGAAGATCGCGGCGAATCTAGACCTGATCCCCCACGGGGCCAATCCGCCACTGGTCAAGCCCAGGCGCATCGACGATGTGCCGATTCTGGCGCTGACCCTGCATGGGGATGGCGTTGACGGGCTTGCCCTGCGTCGTATCGCCGCGGCCCTGAACGATGAGGTTAAGCAGGTCCGGGACGTTGCCGAGACGACCCTCATCGGGGGCCTGCGCCGCCAGGTCCGGGTCGAGCTGGATGCCTCGCGGCTGATCGCCTACGGCATCGATCCTAACGAGGTGGTGGTCAAACTGGATGCGGCCAATCGCCAGTCGCGGGCTGGTAGTCTGCCAACACCAGGGGGTGAGATCCTAGTGGAGACTGGAGGCTTCCTTGCCGACGTGGGGCAGGTGGGGGCCGTGGTGGTGGGGGCCTACCAGGGCCAACTCGTCTATCTCCGCGACCTGGCGCAGGTCCTGGATGGGCCGGAGGAGCCCACCGACTATGTCCTGTTCGGGCGTGGCCCGAGGCAGGACGGGGCCGACCCCGCCGGGTCCGAGTCCGGGGTCACGCGGTCGGCGGTGACCCTGGCGATCGCCAAGCGACCTGGGACCAACGCGATCGAGGTAAGCAACCGGGTGCTGGAAAAGGTAGCCCTGCTCCAGGGTCACATCATCCCGGCGGGGGTGGAGGTCACCGTGACCCGGAACTACGGTCGCACCGCCACTGACAAGTCCAACGAACTCCTGCTCCATATGGGCCTGGCCGTGGTGGGGGTCAGCATCCTGGTGGGCATGGTGCTCGGGGTCCGGGAGGCCTTCGTGGTGGCCATCGCCATCCCCATGACCCTGGCCCTGACCCTGGCCACCTTCTACCTCCTGGGTTTCACCCTCAACCGAGTCACCCTGTTCGCCCTGATCTTCTCCATCGGCATTCTGGTGGACGATCCGATCGTGGACGTGGAAAACATCGTGCGCCACTTCCGGTTGTTCGAAAACCGGGGACGGTCTCTGAGCGAGGTGGTGATCGACGCGGTCAACGAGGTGCGTAGCCCGCTGATCCTGGCCACCCTGACGGTGATCGCGGCCGTGCTGCCGATGGCCTTCGTGCAGGGGCTCATGGGCCCCTACATGCGCCCCATTCCCGTCGGGGCCACGGCCGCCATGCTGTTTTCCATGATGGTCTCCTTCGTTGTGACCCCGTGGGCGGCCAACCGGATGCTGGGTCGCCTCGCCCGGCATCGGCCCCCAGCCTCGGCGCCGCCCCAGGAAGACTGGACCACCCGGCTTTATCGGCGTGTCATGGGTCCCCTGATCGCGGTCCCCTGGCGGGGTCTCGCCTTTCTGTTCGCGATTACGTTGTCCCTGTTGGCGGCCTGCGGGCTGATCTGGTTGGGGGCGGTCAAGGTCAAGATGCTGCCGTTCGATAACAAGAGCGAATTGCAGCTCATCGTCGATATGGACGAGGGTACCTCCCTGGAGCAGACCACCCAGGTGGCCCAGGAGCTGGCCGCGGTGGTGAGCCAGGAGCCGGAGGTGACGGATTACCAGATCTATGCGGGAACGGCGGCACCCTATAATTTCAACGGTCTGGTTCGTCACTATTTCTTGCGCAGGGGTCCCAACCTGGCCGACATTCAGGTCAACTTCGTCCCGAAGGAAGATCGCCAGGCCCAGAGCCATGAGATTGCCAAACGCCTGCGCGAGCGCATCCAGCCGATCGTCCAGCGCCATCGGGCGCGGGTCAAGGTGGCGGAGGTCCCGCCTGGTCCGCCAGTACTACAGACCCTGGTGGCGGAGATCTATGGGCCGGACTACGGCCAGCAGATCGCCAACGCGATCCAAGTGCGCGAGATCCTGGAACAGACGCCGGGGGTGGTGGACGTGGACTGGTACATGGAGGAGACCCACCCGCGGATCATCGTCCGCTTCGATCAGGAGAAGGCGGCGCGCAACGGCATCAGTGCCAGCCAGGTGGAGCGGTTGGTTGCCATTGCCGAGGCCGGGGTGGACACCGGCCTGCTGCACGTCTCCGGAGAGCTGGAAGACGTGCCGATTCGGGTGCGCCTGCCCCTGGACCAGCGGGCCGAGGTCTCCCAGTTGCTGGGGATCCCCCTGCGCACCCCGAACGGCGGTCAGGTCCCCCTGGGGGAACTGGTCAGGCTGGAGCGGACGACCGGCGAGCATAGCCTCTATCGCAAGAACCTGCTCCCAGTGGTCTATGTCACGGCGGACGTGGCGGGCGACGTGGAGAGCCCGGTCTATGCAATCCTGGATCTGGGCCAAAAGATCAGAGCCTTACAGCCGGTCGGTGCCGCGCCAGGCGAAGGGATGACCGTCTGGAGTACCCGCCAACCCTTCTCGACCTTGACCCCGTCCGTCAAGTGGGACGGCGAGTGGCACATCACCTATGAGGTCTTCCGCGACCTGGGGGCCGCCTTCGCGGTGGTGCTGGTGCTGATCTATACGCTGATCGTCGGCTGGTTCCGCTCCCTGCGCGCCCCCTTCATCATCATGGCGGCCATTCCCTTTTCGCTGGTGGGCATACTCCCCGCCCATTGGGCCATGGGGGCCTTCTTTACCGCCACCTCCATGATCGGATTCATGGCCGGGGCCGGCATCGTGGTACGCAACTCCATCATCCTGGTGGATTTCATCAAGCTGCGAAACAAGCAGGGGATGCCGCTTGCGCAGGCGGTGGTGGATGCGGGCGCGGTGCGCTTCCGACCCATGATGCTGACCGCGGCAGCGGTGGTGGTCAGCGGCAGCGTGATCCTGTTCGACCCGATCTTCCAGGGTCTGGCCATCTCACTGATGGCGGGCGAGGTCGCCTCGCTGCTGCTCTCGCGCATGGCGGTCCCGATCATCTACTACCAGGCCATGCGTGATCGCACCCCGGCCGCGGTCGGTGAGGCGACAGTGGCCCCGACCGCGCCCGCGTGAATGGGCGTAGTCCCTTTCTTTGCCTTCACGTTGACAGTGGCCCTGGTCGTCTATAGTTTCCTTGGGAAGGGAAGGCGAGGAGCAATCCCGCTCCCGACAACCTTCTAGATGCCCAATCTCTTCAGGCAAACCAAGATCGAGGTCCCTACCATGGCTAAGAACAAAAACAAGAAAAAGAAACAAGAAATCAAGGCGCCCGTTCAGGAACCCGTCGTCGCGCTAACCCGGAAGCTTTACGACAAGGAGCTGGCCAAGCTGCACGTGGAGCTGGTCAAGCTGCAGGAGTGGGTGGTACAGCAAGGGCTGAAGGTGTGCGTCGTCTTCGAGGGCCGCGATGGGGCCGGCAAGGGCGGCACTATCAAGGCGATCACCGAGCGGGTGAGTCCTCGGGTCTTCAGGGTGGTGGCGCTTCCCGCCCCGACGGACCGGGAAAAGTCCCAGATGTATGCCCAGCGCTACATGCCCCATTTCCCGGCGGCGGGCGAGGTCGTCATCTTCGACCGCAGTTGGTATAACCGCGCCGGGGTCGAGCGAGTCATGGGCTTCTGCACCGAGGAACAGGCCCAAAAATTCCTTAAAATGATCCCCTTGGTCGAGCGGGCCATGGTCGATTCCGGCATTATCCTCATTAAATACTGGCTAGAGGTCAGTCCGGAGGAACAGACTCGCCGGCTGGAGGGGCGCATCGACGATGGCCGCAAGATCTGGAAGCTGTCACCCATGGACCTCAAGTCTTACAGCCGCTGGGATGATTACACCCGGGCTCGCGATGAAATGTTCGCGGCCACCGATAGCGCCTGGGCCCCCTGGTTCGTCGCCAATTCCGAAAACAAGAAGCAGGTGCGGCTCAACGTCATTCACCACCTGCTGAGCCGCATCCCCTACGAGGAGGTGCCCCACGAGAAGGTCAAACTGCCGGATCGCAAGAAGCTTGACCGCTACAAGTCGCCCGACTACCCCTTTAGATTCATTCCCGAGGTCTATTGATGGCCCCGGGTGGGTGAATGTCTCAGCCCCTTCCTGTTCATGGCTGGCGGGCCCCTTGTCACCCCAAGGAACTCGCCGGAGAGGCTATTGATAGGCCTGGATCACGGCGTTGTAGGTCGAGGTGGGTTCCAGTTTGTCGATGGTCAGGATGCCGTAATCTATAGCCGGGTCGCCCGGCCAGTAGCTGAAGTCGCTCTGTACCGTCTGAATTTGCCTCAGAATCGGGCCGTGGGTGTAAGATCCGAACGCGCCTTCCGTATCATTGCCGCCCTGTTTCCAGAC
>JBATOB010000450.1:0-4733 GCA_049290655.1 Chromatiaceae bacterium
CAAACCCCTGCTACGAAACAATGCGCCGGTGACAGTTCAACATTCCACAGTTGCGATTACAATCACGCATGCGCTCTCGTGTTGAATTTGCTTCTTGAGACTCCCAGAAACTACCAAGCAAGTTATCTCGAACATTGCCTAGCATAAGTCCTCCGCAAACCTATCGCATATTAAAACAAAGCGGTACACCACCAATCTCAATCTACCATCATATTTCGCTCAGAAGATCCACAAATTGAATTTCCAGTAACCATCCCCTGGCAGAGCCGGGGGCTTTCATTCGTGAGCCGCTCGAAGCGGCGTCGCGGGCCCGCGGCAGGTGTTCGCCCAGTTGCATCAACTCCAGGCCCCGGCGGGCATCGATGCGGTCGGTCTTGGCCGCTGCCGGGAAGACCTGTTTGAAGCGGGCGAGCTTGAGGTTGTTGACGTTGAGCAGCCGCCATTGGTGCTCGCGCACCAGGGTGTCCAAGGGGCGGGCGTGGCCGTTGTAGCCCTCCATGGCCACCGCCACCGTTCCAGGGTAGCGGCGCTGATGACGCTCGATGCGACTGAAGAAGTCCGCGAACCCCTCCGGTCGGTGGTCGATGTCGAATTCTTCCAGCAACTCTCCGCTGGTTAAGCCCACCGCCACGCTATGACGATGGCAACCGACATCGACGCTCACGCGAAGCTCCGGACGCAAGACCATGGCAACCCCCATAGAACGGACCGCAAGGTATGAACCGCTTGGATCATCCGCCAGTCTCGTCTACATACAGAGCCACGGCCCCAGAGCCCGGCACCATCCCGGATGACCTCAGCGGACGATGCAGGGAGACGGGGGCGGCATGTCAAGTCAAGCGAGTCGGCCAAAGCCGGTCGCGGACCCCAAGCGCCACCCCCCGTCTCAACGCCAGCTTACCCGGGACCTTCGGCGCCATGGCCAAGCTCTTCGACGGCACCGCCGGGGCCTTCGCCTACCTGCTCCTGGTCCTGCTCTACTTCCCCTGCATCGCCGTGCTGGGCGCCGTGTACCGCGAGGCCAGTCTGCGCTGGGCCGGCTTCATCGCCTTGTGGGCCACCGGCATGGGCTACGGCATCGCCACCCTCTATTTCCAGATCGCTACCTTCGCCCTCCACCCCGCCCAGTCCCTGGCCTGGACCCTGGGCATCACCATGACCTTTGGGGTTGCGCTCCTGGGTATGAAGCGTTGGGGCGAACGCCTTGGCCCCGGCCCCGCTTCCATACCCCTGGCCGAGGCCGCCTGAACGCCCCCTTCAACCCAACCTGGTTCCAACATTGGAGTTACCCATGAAAGACACCGAACGCACCCAAGCCATCGCCATCCTCAATAAGATCATGGAGCTGGAGCTCGCCGGGGTAGTGCGCTATACCCACTATGCCCTGATGATCTTCGGCTACAACCGCCTGCCTATCGTGGACTGGATGAAAAAGAACGCCGGGGAAGGGCTGCTCCATGCCCGCCGTGCCGGCGAGTTGGTCACCCTGCTTGGCGGCCATCCCTCCCTGGGCATAGGGCCCCTGCTGGAGACCGAAAAGCACGATATTGGCGACATCCTGCACGAGAGCCTGGAGCATGAAAACCTGGCCAAGGCGGCCTATTATGAGTTGCTGGGCCTGGTGGAGGGCAAGAGCGTGCTGCTGGAGGAATACGCTCGGGACATGATCGCCGAGGAGGAGATGCACGGCGACGAGGTCAACAAGATGTTGCGTCGCCCCGGCGAGACGGCGGTCTGGGCGGGCTGATGAGCCCAGGATCCCCTGGAGGGCAAGGATGCCCGTCATGAGCCTTCTCCGACTCAGGGCCAAGCCTTAGCGCCAGGCCCTGGGCCTAACCGCTACCCCCCAAGGACCCTGCGCCATGAGTCTCATCGAACTGAAAAACTATCTCGGCGAACGCCGCGAGGCCAGCCTCGGCGAGATCGCCACCCATTTCGCCGCGGACCAGGACATGGTCCGGGGCATGCTGGAGGTCTGGCAACGCAAGGGCAAGGTGACCTGCCTGCAAGCCCCCAAGTGCGGCGGCTGCAACCAGTGTGGGGCCCCGCCGTTGGAGGTCTATCAGTGGCAGGGATAACCAAGCCCGCCGGCCAAGCCCCAGGGCTGGGAAGCGAAGGGCTTGCGCGATCGAGTTCGAAGACGGCCAGGCCACCCTCGAGGTTGTGGCGGCAAACCAGGCCCTTGGCGCTCGCCTGTTGGCTCGGGCTGGCGGCGGTGCCCGTCGGTGCCGCCGAGATCACCGATGAGCTGTCCATCGGCGGCGTGCTGGCGGCTGTCGTTCAATGTCAGCGGGTATCCGGGGACCCCAACGCCCCCAACACCTGCCGCGGGGCCGCCCCGCTGCAGCCAGAGCTCACCTACCGGCCCACGGCCCAGGACGAGATCTTCGTCAAGCTCGGTTTCGCCGCCGGAGACGCGCTCAATCCGGTGACACCCTTCGCCCTGCCTCCCTGGAGCGCCGACCTGGCGTCCGACGTGAAAGACATCAACGGCCGTAACCGTAGTTACCTGCTAGAGGCCTGGTACGCCCACACCTTCCAGCTTGGGACCGACAACACCCTCGAGATCACCGGCGGCATCATCGACCCGACCTTCTACGTTGACGAGAACGCCTACGCCAACAACGAATACACCCAGTTCATGAACCAGGCCTTGGTCAACGCGCGTAGCGCCTTTCTGCCCAGCTACGATTGGGGTAGCGTACTGGTGTGGAAGTACCAGGATTGGACCCTGAGCGCGGTCGGCATGAACGTCGGCGAGAACGACGACGGCAACAACTACAATTTCTATACCGCCGAGGTCGATTACCACCTCGAGACCGCCCTGGGCGAGGGGAATTACCGGGTGCTGTATTCCGGCACCTCCAGGGCCTACCCGGACCCCGCCGGCACGACCCTGGAGCGCCGCGCGGCCCTGAGCCTATCCTTTGACCAGGCCCTCGGCGAGGTCGTAGGGGTCTTTCTGCGCCTAGGTTGGCAAAGCGAGGACCCCGCCGTGGACTACCGGGCACTCTACTCGGGGGGGTTCGACTTCAAGGGCCTAGCCTGGGGGCGCGAGCGCGACAACATCGGCATCGGCTACGCCTACCTCGTGGGCGGCAACAGCGACATGGCCCGCAGCCAGGTCTTCGAGGCCTACTACCGCTTCGGTATCAACGAGCACCTGGCCCTCACCGCCGATCTCCAGTACCAAGCCGACCGCTACCAAGACGCGGACAGCCCCCAGGGGTGGATCAGCGGGCTCCGGTTAACCTTCGAGCTTTAAATCAGCACGGCGCCCTCCGGCTGACGCCGGAGGGCAGATCGCCCTGGCAGGTTGATCCCGTGCCCGCGCTTGGGCCTCGATCCTGGGCATACTTAAGGGCCGATCAATAGCCTGTCCCGATGGCTGTTTTCGTTTTAAACGATTGGCGACATTTCCCCCTCCCTGGTCCAATAACTCATCGCCATCAACCGCTGGCGACGGAGAGCTCCACCCCTCTCCCCGTTGGCGGGTGCCGGCGACCCCCTCCGGTCCATCACCCTGGAGAACCCGCATGAACAAAGCTGTCAAACAACCAGACCGATAGACGGAGACGTATTACCTTCTAGCCGCACGGTAACGCTATCATCCAAAGGAGAGAACAATGTCCAACGAAGCAAAGTGCCCATTTGCTGGAATACATGGCGCCCGCACCAAGGCCAGTGCTCAGTCAAATCAGGACTGGTGGCCCAACAAACTCAACCTCAAGATCCTGCACCAGCACTCCGCGAAGTCCAACCCCCTGGGCGAGCGGTTCGACTATGCCCAGGAATTCAAGAAGCTCGACCTGGTCGCGCTGAAGCAGGACCTCTACGCGCTGATGACGGACTCGCAAGACTGGTGGCCCGCCGACTGGGGCCATTATGGCGGGCTGTTCATCCGCATGGCCTGGCACAGCGCGGGCACCTACCGCATTTCGGATGGACGCGGCGGCGCCGGCACCGGCAATCAGCGGTTCGCGCCGGTGAACAGTTGGCCCGACAACGTCAACCTCGACAAGGCGCGTCGGCTGCTCTGGCCCATCAAGCAGAAGTACGGCAACAGGATCTCCTGGGCCGACCTCATCATCCTGGCGGGCAACTGCGCGCTCGAATCCATGGGCTTCAAGACCTTCGGCTTCGGCGGCGGGCGCGAGGACATCTGGGAGCCGGAAGAGGACATCTACTGGGGCGGCGAAGCGGAGTGGCTGGGCGACAAGCGCTACAGCGGGGACCGCGAGCTGGAAAATCCCCTGGCCGCCGTGCAGATGGGCCTCATCTACGTGAACCCCGAGGGCCCCAACGGCATGCCGGATGCCGTCGCGTCCGGTCGCGATATCCGCGAGACCTTCGCGCGCATGGCGATGAACGACGAGGAGACCGTCGCGCTGGTCGCCGGCGGCCACACCTTCGGCAAATGCCACGGCGCGGGCGATGCGAAACTGGTCGGCCCCGAGCCCGAAGCCGCTGCCCTCGAACAGATGGGCCTCGGCTGGCAAAACAGCTTCGGCTCCGGCCGCGGCGGCGACACCACCAGCAGCGGCATCGAAGGCGCCTGGACGCCGAACCCCACCCAGTGGGACAACGCTTACTTCGACATGCTGTTCGGCTACGACTGGAATCTTGTGAAGAGCCCGTCCGGCGCCTGGCAGTGGGTTCCGGTGAACGTGGCCGACAAGGACCTCGCGCCGGCCGCGCACGACGCCGCAAAGCGCGTGACCACGATCATGACC